>JAFPRF010000037.1 GCA_017400965.1 Lachnospiraceae bacterium | reverse complement strand
TTTTTAAAGCCTGACGAGTATTCCGAGATCGAGGCGAAGTATTTTCTTCCGGGCGGTGAGACCGGAACGGCCGCGACGGTGCTGGATTCCCTTGGGGTGTCCGTGAAAATGGATGGCACTTGGATCGGCACGGAAGTAGCCGCGATGCTAAAGAACTTTTATGCGGGGAAGAATGTGGATCTTTCCCTGCTGCACTTTATGGAGGATGACCCTGGCGTTATGGATTACGTGGTCATCGCTGGGCTGGTGCGCTCCCCCATGGGAAGATTTCAGACCCTCTTTTCGTCAGGAAAGAAATGGTGGGGTACGCCGGAAGAAAAAGACATTGAGGGCTGCAAGGCCGTAGCCATCGATCCGTTTTTCGGAGAGGATTCGCTGCGGGCTGCAAGAATTTGCCAGAAGCTCGGAATTCCTTACGTGACAATCGACAGCAGACATGATTCGGAGCTACATAAAAACGCTGCCGTGAACGTGGTATCGAAAGAGTGCACCTCCCAGCATTATGCCGGCATGCCTGCAGAAGAGATCTTGAATCTCATGAAGGAGAACACGGACGGTCTGACGATCATCACCCAGGGCGGCGGTGAGATGCTCTATGCGCGCCGCGGTGAGGAGATCCATCGGATGAAGCCCTTCTCGGTAGAGGTCAAGAGTACACTCGGCGCAGGAGATACCTATAAGGCCGGTTGCGTTTATGGGTTACTCCGTGGCATGAAGGATGAGGAGCTCGTGCGCTTTGCAAGTGCCTGCTCCGCCATCGCAATTTCAAGATTTCCGCTTCCGCTGAAGCCTCCGACGCTGGCGGAAGTGCAGGAGATGCTAAATCGTGGAAAAAATGAGTCTGGAAAATAAAATAGGTTCCGAGATCATGATCGGCGGCATCCGGTTTCCTTCGAACGTGCTGATGGCGCCGCTGGCGGGCTATACCTGCTTCCCGTTTCGCCTGATGGTCAAGCGCCTCGGCGCAGGCAGTGCCTACACGGAGATGGTGAGCGCGGACGGGCTGAAATATAATGACCGGGCGACCTCAAAGCTCCTTTACACGGACGAGCGGGAGACGACGAAGTGCGTCCAGCTCCTCGGCGCCATCCCCACCGTTTTTGAACGGGCGGCAAAGAGCGAGAGACTAGCTCCTTTTGACGTTATCGACATCAACATGGGCTGTCCCGTGCCCAACGTGATCAAGGCCGGTGAGGGCTGTGCCCTAATGGAAGACATTCCGAGGGCATCGAAGATCATCGAAGCTTGCAAGCGCAGCGGAAAGGTCGTTTCGGTTAAATGTCGCATCGGCATGAATCCGCAAAAGATCGTGATCGAGGAGTTTGCGCGGATGTGCGAGCAGTCTGGCGCCGACATGATCACGGTCCACGGAAGAACGCGGAACATGATGTACGACGGCGAACCGCTGTATGAATACATCCGCCTTGCAAAAGAGTCGGTGAGGATCCCCGTTTTCGCAAACGGCGGGATCGATTCTAAGGAAAAAGCCATAGAGATGATGGAAAAGACGGGCGTGGACGGGGTTATGCTCGCGCGGTATGGGTTCGAAAACCCGCTGATCTTTTCGGAGCTGACCGGGAAGGCATGTCATGACACCAAGTACAGCCTTCTCATGGAGCAGTTGGACATCGCGCAGGAGTGCTTTGACGAGCTGTTCGTATTAACTTACGTCAAAAAGCTGGCGTCCTATTTCATGAAAAAGCTCCCAGGGACGAAGCGCTACAAGCTGGACCTTTATAAGTGCGGCAGCGCGGCGGAGCTGAGAATTCTGTTGGGGGAGATTTTTGCGAATGACAATGCAGGAGCAATTTGAAATACATAACGGCGTACTCGTGACCTACATGGATGCGGCGCCAGAGGTGACGGTTCCAGAGGGCGTGCATACCATCGCGGACGGCGCGTTCAAGGGCATGGCATGGCTCCTCAAGGTCAGCCTTCCGAGTTCTATTCAAAAGATCGGGGCGGAAGCGTTCAAGGGCTGCAGACAGCTGGCGGAAATAAACTTCCCTGAGGGACTTACCGAGATTGGCGAATTTGCATTTCACAGATGCCATAAGCTGACGGAGCTTATATTTCCAAAGACTTTGACAAAGGTGGAGGGCTATGCCTTTCTTTACTGCGATGGCCTAAAGAAGGTTGTCATGGAAGGGCCGGAAAGTCTGGGGAGAGGCTGCTTTTCCCATAATTTATCGCTGGAGGACGTAACGCTAAATCGCGACGTTGACGCGTCGAACTTTGGCGAGGAAGTGTTCGAGGGGTGCGTACGGCTCCATCGGATCACGCTTTCGGGACAGGTTTACGAGATCGATAATCTGATCGAGGCCATGAGCTCCCATTCGTCCTATCCGGAGACCATCAAGGCCATCGCCAGGGGCGTGTTTCATGCGCTACAGATTGAGGATGGCGTCTTAAAAGAATTTCACATTAACCTAAAATCCATTTCTCTTCCCGAGGGGATCACCACCATTGGAAAGAGCTGTTTTTTTGACAAAAAAGGCATCTGGAACATCACGCTGCCAAAGTCCCTGCGGGAGATTCGGGCCAACGCGTTCCTAAACTGCATCAATCTCGAGGAGATCACGCTGCAAAGCGAGGACATAACCCTCGATGAAAAGGCCTTTCGCGGCTGCAATCACTTAAAGACGGTGCATCTTCTGGGCGAGACCTATGACCTGGAAAATGAGACGGAAAATACGCTGATCAGTCAGATCCGGGACCAGATCCTCAGTGATTTTTACATTAGCGGCAAGGTGCTGGTGCGCTATCTTGGCGAGGAGGAGCAGATCGAGATACCGAAGGAAGTGGAGATCATCGGCGAAAGATGCTTTTACGGAAAAGAGCGCCTAAAGATCGTGACCTGTCCCGAGGGGCTTTTGGAGATCCGCGAGCAGGCGTTTGCGGGGTGCCTGACGCTCCAGACGGTTGCGCTTTCAGATAAGCTTAAGAGGATCGAGCGGGAGGCTTTTGCGGAATGTAAAAAGCTCCTAAAGAT
Organism: Lachnospiraceae bacterium; assembly: GCA_017400965.1. Taxonomy (GTDB): domain Bacteria; phylum Bacillota; class Clostridia; order Lachnospirales; family Lachnospiraceae; genus Acetatifactor. Next base: position 8,938 of record JAFPRF010000037.1, on the reverse strand, counting down.
CAATTTACCGGAGAGTCTTACGTACATTGGTGAATATGCATTTCGGCGGTGCTTTACGCTGCCGGTCTTTTCGCCATGGCCTGAAAAAGCCAGCATCGACCCTTACGCCTTTTACCGCGCAAAGCAGTTTGAACGCTTAGAAGGCGCGCAGCGCCTGCCCCGCACCGTGGATGCGGAGCCAGCTGCCGCTTTGGAAGGGGAGTGCATTGCACCCTATGCCTTTACCAGAAATGCAGAAATCAAAACATTACGGCTTCAAGACGTAAAAAGGATCGGAAAATATGCCTACAGCGCCTGCCCAAATCTGGAGGAGATTGTGATCGATGCGCCGGAGTGCGTGATCGAGCGCAATGCCTTTTCCAATTGTCCAAAGCTCCGAAAGGTAATTCTCCACGTGAAGGAGCTTGGGAAAGCTGCGTTTTCCTATGACCGGGCGCTTTCGGAGGTTACGCTTTCCGGCGTGGACGCCCTGCCAGAGGAGTGCTTTACCGGGTGCCACGGCCTGCTTGGATTTACGGCAAGGGACCTTACGCAGATGGGCGCGCGTTGCTTTGATGAATGCACGGGCCTGCGCACCTTCGATTTTACGGGCATTGCCTGGATCGGAGAGCGGGCATTTGATCGGTGCGACGTACTGGAATCCATAGTCCTAAACGGCGTGGAATGCGGCTATCATGCTTTCGCGGACTGCGCGGGCCTTAAGAGCGTTACGATCTCAAAGGATACCGTATTAAAAAGCGGTGCCCTCATCGGGTGCACGCAGGTGCGTTCCATTGTCTTTGAGGGAAAATCATACGAATTTTCAAAGTTTGCCGACAGCCTAAATCATGTTGGCAACCCCTATCCCCTGCCCGTTCGCGAGGCGATCGCGTCAATCTATGCCTGCTTTGACGTAAGGGATAAAAAGGTTCTTATGGGGTACTCGCAGGATGCGACGGAGGTGACCATCCCTGGGGACGTTGAGGAGCTGGGCCAGGACCTGTTTCGGGATCACGTACGGCTGCGTGAGATCCATATTCCAGAGTCGGTCAGGCTCTTTGGAAGTCATGCGTTTTCACAGACGAAATGGCTCGAAGAGCAACGAAAGGTTTCGGAAATGGTCATGGTAAACGGCGTCCTTTTGGACGGCGCGCTTTGCAAGGGGGCAGTCACGCTGCCAGAGAGCGCAAGACGAGTGGCCAGCTGGTGCTTTGCGGGGAATATTGATATCACGGAACTTGTGATCCCCTCCGAGCGGATTGGCATCGAGAGCCTCTCGTTTCGAAATTGCCTGAACCTGAAAAAGATCACGGACTGGGACGGCAACGTGTACGAGCTAAAAAGCGTGGAAGACCTAAGGACGAAGGGCTACCCGGAGCTCATCCAGCGCATATTTACCGAATGCATCAACTGCTTTAAGCTGGATGCAGAGGATAACCTGATCGAGAGTACCGGAAACATTACGAAACTGAATTTCCCTGAGGGAATTAAATCCATTGGTGATGGCGTATATAAGGACTGCCATCTTCTCGAGACCATATGCCTTTCGAAGGATACGAAGCAGATTGGGAAATCTGCGTTTGAAAATAGTAAGTGGCTAAAGACCGTGCAGGGCGCCGGGGCCGTGGAAAGCCTTGGAGCGCTGGCTTTTTCCGGCTGCCAGTCGCTGGAATCCATTGATCTTTCCGATGCCTTATTGGAAATGGGGAGCCGCTGCTTTGAGCACTGCGGAAGCCTTACGGAGATCAAGCTTTCCGAAAACTTAGAGCGGATCCCGGAGCGGGCGTTTTTCCGCTGCAAGGCATTGCAGAAAGTAACGATCCCGAAGTCCGTAAAGCAAGTGGAGAAGGAGGCCTTTGCCTTCTGTGAGGCGCTGACGGACGTATATGTATCAGAGAATACGGCGCTAGCGGAGAATGCCTTTGCGTATTGCGCACAGGTGCAGATTCACAGGGTTGGTGAGGCGCTATGAGATATCGAAAGTTAGGAAATACGGGCCTTCGGGTCTCGGAGATCGGCTTTGGCACCATCCCGATCCTAAGCGGCCGCGTCCCAGTCCTCCCGAAGTTTTACAGCCCGGATACGGAGACGGCGGTGGCCATCATGAAAAGGGCCTTTGACTATGGCTGTAATTTCTATGACACCGCCATTTTGGAGGAATACGGCGATGCGGAGCTAAAGCTCGGCGAATTCGCCAAAACCATCGACAGAAGTAAGATCATTATCTCCGACAAGGCCAGGTTTTACGGCGGTGCAGAGATTTACCGCGAGGTGCTTCGGTCCGCCGAGCATCTCGGAACAAAGCCGGATATTTATTTTGTGCACCAGGTGGACGAGGACAACGCCGACGAGGTTTTTGGAAAAGGCGGCGCCCTCGATGCCCTTTATGACTTAAAGCGCGAGGGGAAGATCGGGTTTACCGGGATCGCGTCGCACTATTATGACGTACTCTACCGCGGCGCGCTGGATCACCGGGTGGACGTGCTCCAGGGGAGCGGCAACGTGATTGAGCGCGGGATGCTCGAGCGGATCCGGGAAGAGGAGGCCTTTCGAGATAAGGGCCTGATCCTGAATAAGGTGTATGCAGCGGGGCTTCTGATCGGACCCTTTACGCCCCAGGAGCTGATCGGCGGGATTTTGGAATATCCCTTTTCCTGCGCGCTTTTGGGAATTGGGACCTTCGAGCAATGCGACGTTGCCTTTGCAAAGGAGCATGAACTGCGGCACTTTTCTTTCGAGGAGGCCCTGTCTCGCCTTGGCAATTCCTTTACGCCCATCGCCTGTGACCGGTGTGAGCGCTGCGCATGTCCCTATGGTCATGAGCTCCACACGACCTTTCGTCAGTTTAATTATTTCCATCTGGGAAAGGAATTTTGGGCGATCGGGAAGCTTAAGTTGGACGCCGAGCAGACCTATGCACACTGTCAGTCCTGTACGGAGCAGGTCTGCATGCAGGACTGCCCAAATCACCTGAACGTGCCGGAGGAGATCGGCCGCGTCCACAGTCTGATCGAAGGCTTTGGAAATTCGTATAAAATCGAATAATTTCTTGGTGAAACATACCTTGTAATGGTATAATGGAAACGGTGTATAAATCATCCGACAGAGGAAAAAAGATGCAAAATAACGAAATCCTAAATCAGATTTCCATGATACGAAAACTAAAGATGGTGAACGTCTACTCCCTGTTTGACAAGGACGGGCCGATGACGGGCATTTTGGCATATTATCAGGATAAGACGATCAACTTATGTAACGCGGATCCGCTGTTCCCGGAGCTCTTCGACAAGATCGTTAAAACATACGAGTTGGAATCTCCGAAGAACGCCATAATCGTCAATGAGGAGACAAAGCAGGTCCTGGACCAGGCGAACGCCTTTCAGAAGGATGACTACGAAAAGCTCCTTTCCGGTTATGAGGAGCAGCCCTATCCCTATTACGTGCCGAAGGCCTTTCATCACGTAACCCTGCTGCCGATCGTGCGCTATCTCCTAAAGATGCTCTACGGCGACGCCAAGGAAGAGATCGCGTTTGACGAAAACGAGGAGGCCTGGTTTGGCAAGGGAAAGATCGGCGCGACCATAGGTGAAAAGCACCTAAGCTTCCCCTTCCAGAGCGTGGAGCTGCAAAGAGACTGCTTTGAGGTCTGCATTTATCACGCGCTCATGCAAGGGAATCAGTTGCGGGTCAAGATCGCGTTTGAGGATCACGGCGTCACGATCAGTTGGCGCGACGCGTACTTCCTGTACGAGGGGAGCCTGCTCCTTCGCGTATCGTCGGAGAGGGCCGTTTTGTCGAACTGCTTCATGAAGGAGGAGAAGATCATCCGCCAGTCGGAAGCAGAGCTGATCCCCAAGGAAGGCCTAAAACCGACGGAGCGGGTGCAAAAGCTGACAAACGGAGGCGATGCCGAGTGGCTCTGCTACGAGCTGCCCTGGGGAAACAAGTTATTTACAACGACAGTCGAGGGGAAGGACTTGACGGTCTATGAATCACAGATGGGAGCCCTCACCCAAAGCTACGCAACCTGTCGCATACGCCTTACGGGTGAAAATACGAAGGGCATGGGCTTTGGATGTTACGCCTTCCGGCTTTACGAACGGGACGACCGAACGGAGATGCATCTCCTTGACATGTCCTATCCGAGGTCCGGAAGATATCAGGAAAATTATGCGGGAAAGTATTTCGTGGAGGTAAGAAACAGTGGCAGGAAACGCTAATTATTTCAAGGAATCTGACTTAAGAAGGATCGGCAGGATCCTTGACGACATGCGAAAAGAGGAGAGGTCCGAGGCCTTGACCATCATGATGGAGAATCTCGACCGGTACAAAAACGGAAAGTCCGCGCCGACGATCCAGCCGCTCTCCCTGTATCTCGACGTGCTGGAGATCATTCGCGAGAGCAGGGTTTCGGCCGCCGTGTGCAGGAGCCTGATCAATAATGCGGAAGTGATCTATGAAAACCTGTTCCCGCTGGGCGAAAACACGCCGCAGTTCGAGGCCAATGCAGAGATCTTCCGTCTTCTCGCAGGGGAAAACGGCCTTGCGATGAAGGGCTTCTTTGACGCGTCGCTCTTTGCCTCCTTTACGGACAAGAGCCATTATCTAACGCTGATCCAGATGATCGCCGTGAAAAAGCAGGCTAGTAAGATCTTTGACAAGGTCAGCAGCTATGCGCTGGAGGTCCGCGAGTATTTCTATGACGACATCGGATACTTAACGCACTTACTTAAAATCGTCGCAAAGCTCTCCGAGAGCAGCCCGGATGCATATGACCAGGTGACAGAGCAGGAGCTCCTTCACGTGCGTCGCAGCAACGGCGTCTACGACATTGATCCCGTACGTCTCGCGCAGGTGGAAAAGAACGTAAAGCAGGCGGCACTGACCGTGGAGAACGGGAAAAACGCCCTGCAGATGCTGGAGCGTAAGAGCAACAGCATCATCCAGCTGACGGAGGAGATGGATGACCTTTCGAAGGAGATCCTTGCCTCGACCAAGAGCTTTCTCGACAATCAGGTGGACAACGCAAAGAGCAGGATCGATGAGGTCCTGAAGGAATACGAGGAAAAGCAAAAGCAGTCCATCCACCTGGAAAAAGAGATCTTCCTAAAGCAGGTCTTCTCCGACGCGGAGTCCGAGATGACGAAGTACCGCTCCATGGCGAAGGCGATCACGGCAACGGCTTCGGCCGACGTGGCAGCGATCAGCAGGGAAGCAGGCAACGTGATCGAGCGCTTAAAGGATGCGACCGTCAACGACGAAAAGCTCCGTAAGATCGCGGAAAAGTCCCTAAAGAACGAAGAACTTCTCAGCAAGATCGATAAGCTCTCGCTCTTAAACGATACCATGATCGAAAAGCTCGGTCAGGAGGTCGCAAAGGCCGCCCAGGGCATGACGCAGCCGCCCGCAGAACCTGGTAAACCGCCCGTAGGCGGACCCGGAAAACCCGGCGAGCCCATGCCGCCCGCAGGTCCCGTGCCTCCCATGGCACCGCCGCCTCATGGGCCCGCAAGACATGGTGACAGACCCATGCCTGCCATCAATCCCCTGCTCGACCGGAGCGTTCCCTTCAAGCAGCGCTTTGAGATGGTGCAGAAGGAAAAGGCGCGCCGCATGAAGCAGGGCGAGCTCTTCCATGAGATGTTCGACGACGTGATCACGGCCGTCATGGAGGACGTGAACCCTTACCTGATCGGACCTTCCGGCTGTGGTAAGACCTACATGGTGCAGCAGATCGGAGAGCTTCTCGGCATCGATTGCTCCGACATCGGTTACATCAACGAAGAATATGACATCCTTGGCTATGTTACGGCCATGGGTGACTACAGTGAGTCAAACTTCTACTGGCTCTATAAATACGGCGGCATTGCCTTCTGCGACGAGCTCGACAACGGCAACAGCAAGGCGACCGTCAAGCTGAATTCCTTCCTGACAAACCAGCCGAATGCCAGCTATTGCTTCCCTGGCGGCGAGCGCGTGCAAAAGCACGGGAACTTCCGCGTGATCGCAGCCGGTAACACGGACGGTCGCGGCGCGGACGTCAACTACAGCACCAGAGAGCGCATCGAGGAGTCCGTGCAGCAGCGTATGATCCCCATCTACGTCACCTACGACAACCGCGTGGAGCAGGCGATCCTGAAACAGTATCCGGAGTGGTTTGACTTCTGCGTGGCCTTCCGCTTTGCAACGGACCGCTGGAGCGAGGTCAGCGGCATTCCCGCACAGGGTATCTTTACGACCCGTGACGCCTTCCGTATCAAGCAGTATCTCGACAACGGCAGCTTTACGCCCGAGAAGATCATGCAGTATGAGTTTGTGCAGACCAAGGAACCGGAATACCTGGCGTTCCTAAAGGATGAGATCGCGGGGAGACTTAAGAAGACTTCCGCCGCTTACCAAATCTATCAGATCTTTGCGACTGAAGTCGATCAGGTACGCAAAAAAGGAAAGAGAGTTTAATGAAGATCAAACCTGTTTTAATGACAGAGGATGACAAAACCTATAAAATATTCAAGATCCATTTTCCTTCCCTGACGGAGCTTGAGCTCTTTTTGCTGAAAAACCCCAAGGTGAACGAGATGGTGTTCCCCTCCCAAAAGAGCATCTACATGGCGCGCAGCTTTGCCGGCGTGCCCTTGGAGGAGGCGATCGCTTTCTGTCACGGCGGCTACAACGAAGGGTTCCCTCTCTTTTTGGAGATGAAAAAAAAGATCGAGAGCGTGAACACCCAGACCGTGATGCACAGGCGAAGCGTTCCTTCCGTGGTGGGTTCGCGGCCGCACGTGCCGAATTTCGTCGCGGGCACGCCAAAGACCATGCTTCGTCTTGACCGCGCGAAGGAGACCAAGTTCATGGACATCTACATTAACCTGGCCTATAGCGGCTACACGACGGAGGAGCAGATCCGAAACCGCGGGATCCTGACCCTCAACCTCATTAACTTGATGGAGATGAATCACGTTGCCGTGAACCTCTATGCATTTGAGGCGAGCTATCTTTACAACGAAATCTTTATCTGCGACATCCGGCTCAAAAACCCGGGAGAGATCACAAACGTCGGAAAATGCTATTACCCCCTGTGCGGCAAGGAGTTTGTGCGTCGCCTTATGGTGCGCGTAAAGGAGTCCATGCCCTTCCAGGAAAAGTGGGGCCTTGGCTACGGCATGGTCCTTCCGGAGGAGAAGGTCCGCAAGTGCCTTGGCATCGACGATAATAAGATCTTGATCAAGTCGCCGGAAGAGATGGGCGTTTGGGGCAGGAACATCTACGATGACGCGGATGCTTTTTTCGAGGCGCTCCATCTTTCGGACAACATTAAGGTGCCGAAGTATCGGGAGTATCTCGAGACCCACAAGGCAATGGCAACGACGTAACCATAAGGAGCACGCATGAATAACGTGGATTTTCAGGACATGACGTCCATCATCAATTTCGGCCTGGGGCTGCAAAACCGCCTGGCGGACTTAAACGCCGTGGCGGCGGGCCTGATAAAGGTCGAGGAATATGACGATCTCTTAAAGCTTCTGGACAAGCTTTTTTCCATGTCGAGTGAGACGGAAGATTTCTCGCTCCCCGAGAAGGAGCAATATCTGGACAAGATCGAGGCAGACCTAGAGGCGCTTCGGATGGTCCTCCTAAAGGAGGAAAAGCTTCTGGAGGCGCTTCGCTATACCAATGACGCCTACTTGCAGGAGCTCGACGAAAACATTCAGGCAGCGCGGGAATTCCTAAAGACTTCCGGAAAAGGCAGGGGTGCTGACGCAAGGACGAAGGCGGACACGCTCTCGAAGCGCGTGGAGGAGCTTGTGCTCACGCGCTCCGTCGGCGAGAGTTTCTCGGCGCAGCTAAAGCTTGGAGAGGACAATGATGCCTCCATGGCGAACCGGATCTGGGACGTGCGCATGCATTTGGTACCGCTCCTTCGCGGCCGGATCAACATGGAAGTCGGGCAAAAGACCGTGGCGCAGGCGCGCAAGATCCTTTTGGAGAACTGCAAGGAAGTGGAAGCGAGCCGCGAAAATAAGAAAAAGTGGAGACTTGGTTTACGGTTTCAGAAATCATAACGGGGAGGACGAACATGAAAGAGATTCAGATCACGGACATAAAGCCGCTTAAGATCGGACAGGCGCAAAACGAAGCAGCGGGAACGGGCTGTACGGTGCTTTTATGTGAGGACGGCATGGCAGCAGGTCTGGACGTGCGCGGCGGCGGCCCTGCTTCGAGAGAGAGCCAGCTCTTAAATCCCCTGGCGGCGGCGCAGATCATTCACGCCGTGGTGCTCGCGGGCGGCAGTGCCTTTGGCCTTTGCACCGCAAACGGCGTCATGGAATACTTGGAACAAAAGGGGATCGGTTTTGACGTGGGCGTGACGAAGGTGCCCCTGGTGGCGCAGTCCGACCTTTTTGACTTAACGGTCGGCGATCCCTTTGTAAGGCCCGACGCGGCGATGGGTTATGAAGCCGTGAAGCGTGCATGCGAAGCACCGAATTACAAGGACGGTAATTTTGGCGCGGGGTGCGGCGCGACAGTCGGTAAGATCACTGGCATGGACAATTGCATGAAATCCGGCATTGGAAGCTACGCCGTGCAGATCGGCGACCTGCAGGTGGGCGCCGTTGTTGCGGTGAACGCCATCGGCGACGTTTTCGACTGGAAGACGGGAAAACAGGTTGCAGGGCTCCTGACCGAAGACAAAAAGTCCCTGCGGAGCACGACGGAATTTATGCGCGGTACCACGGAGGTCGTGGAAAATCGCTTTGTTTCGAATACTACCATTGGTGCCATCGTGACCAATGCGAAATTTAGTAAGGCCGCCCTGTGTAAGATCGCGGGCATGGCGCATGACGGGTACGCAAGATCGATCCGTCCCGTGCATACCACCGTGGACGGCGACAGCATTTATGCCCTGTCCGTGGGCGAGCTTTCCGCGGATCAGGACCTTGTGGGAACTCTTGCCGCG
>JAFPRF010000253.1 GCA_017400965.1 Lachnospiraceae bacterium | reverse complement strand
GTGATCCTGAAGATCTGCCACGGCGAGGAGAGAACGCCGGGCGACGCAAAGCTCGACTATCTGGCCTTTCGCGTGCATGGCGAGGACGAATGCATCGTCTTTACGAACGGAAAGATGATTAAGGGCAAGTGGGTAAAATCCAGCGATACCAGCGCGATTTACCTGTATGACGAAGAAGGTAAGGAGATCGTCCTGAACCAGGGAAAGACTTGGATCTGTTGCGTTTGGAAGGAATACGATCAGCTGATCTACACGGAAAAATAAGAGATATAAAAACGAGCAGGAGTGCATCCACTGCTCGTTTTTTTATCGGAGCGATTCGCCCCGGCGTTTTTTGTTTTCCAGCTTGTTGTGGTACATGAAGCGGTCGGCCACCTTGATGAAATCATCGAGGGTATCGAGCTCGCCAGGCACGTCAAAGTAGGAGCCGCTGCTGGCATGGATCTCATACTCCTTTTTCTTCGCGTCGTTGAACTTCGAGAGTTCTTTTTCCACGTTCGCAAGGCACTTTTCACCCGCCGCTTCAGTGACGCCCTGGGCGATCACGTAGTACTCGTCGCCGCCGGTACGGGCGAAGACGTACTTCTCGCCGCAGCATTTCGAAATGACGGAGGCCACGCGCTTTAACGCGTAGTCACCCTCCACGTGTCCGTGCACGTCGTTGATCACCTTGAGGTTGTCCATGTCGAGCACGCCGACAAAGACGGGCTTTCCGGCCTTGCGCGCAGCCTCAAAGATCTGCGAACCATAGGCATTGAAGGCTGCCCTGTTGTAGAGCCCGGTGAGGGAATCATGCAGCGAAGAGGTCTGGAGCTCCTCGATCATCTTCGTCATCTTCTTGTAGTTTAGGGTCTCATAGATGCTGTTGCTCAGGATCACGTCGAATTGGAAGAACGTGGTGCCTGCGGGCTGATCGTTGTTAAAGCGGAAGGCTTCGTAGCCCAGCGTGTAATCCAAAAAGTGGAGCGGCGTAAAGTACCAAACCTGAGGCGCGGGATCCGCAAATTCCGGCGGGATCAGGTCCTTTTTCAGGAAAGGTAGATTCGCGCGGGGGATCATCTGGCCGTCCTTGTAAGCAACCCTGGCGTCCATCTCCTCCGTGTAGCGGAGCATCTTATGGTCGCTGGACATGTTGCGGTTCAGGCATACGACGTAGCTGCGCAGATTCGAGAAGGTCCACAGGTAATTTCCTATGATGTCGGAGACGCCCTCCATCGTAGGTTTTTCCGCCATCTGAATCGACATGTAGCTGAATACCGTCGCCTTATGGTTCGCCTGTTCGAGGTCCTCGTAGTTCTTGCGGCGGATGGCCATGAGATTTAGGTCATGCCCCTTCAGGCACCCACAGGATTCGCGAAGGCACAGTCTTGCCTTGAAGTTAATGGTTTCCTCACGGGGGCCGTTTTGGATCTGTTCATCGAGGAAGGATGCTGCCTTGGTCCCCATCTCTTCCAAGGGCGCTTCGGCGGTGGTGATGGAAGGGGAGAAGGTCAGGCCGTAATCCAGGCCGTCATAGCCGGCGACGATCACGTCGTCCGGGATGCGATAGCCCCTGCCGATCAGTTCGCTGGCAACGGATACCGCCATGTAATCGTTGGCGCAGATAATGGCTTCCGGCGGCTCCTTGCCGCTTAAGAAGTGGTCAACGGCGGCCTTGCCGGACAGCTTCCAGAAATCGCCGTAGAAATACTGATGCTCATCGACGGGAAGGTGATACTCCTCCATCAGCGTAAAGAAGCTTTCGAGACGCTCGATGGCGTCGAAATGATCCTCAGGCCCCGTCATGAAGCAGATCCGCTTGCACATGTGCTCTTCGATCACGTGCCGGATCACGCTTTCCATGCAGGTGGAGTTGTCAACGAGAACGGTGGAGATGCCGGGGAAGGTCATGCGCACGCTGACGATGGGGCAGTGCGAGCGCTTTTTTACGATGTCAATGACCTTTTGGATGTTCTCCTTTTGGTCCATGGTATCGAGGATCAGGATGATTCCGGCCAGCTCTTCATAAGGAGGGAGCTGGAAGATCTGGAGGTCGCCGATGCCGAACATTTCACTTTGGCCATAGCTTCCCTGAGACGAAAAAAGGGCAACGTTATACCCCTTCGCCATAGCCTCACGGATGATGCCATCGCAAACCTTGTGCTGTACTTCACTTGACATGTTTTCGGCGAATACGCCTATGGTTTTTCTGTCATTGTGAAACATCGAAAATTCCCCCATATCGTTCTATTATTTTATCAAAATTGACAGATAAATGCAACTTGTTTCGCGTTCGATTCGGAATTCTTAAGGGTTTTTGCAAAGCAGCGTTTGCGTATGCAGCAAAGGGGTGCTACAATGCTAGGTAGGAGGTGTGCCATGATCAGAAAATACGTAGCAAAAGGAATAAATTCAGGAAACGGGGATTGCTTTGCAAGTATCTCGCAGGCACTGGATTCCATTTCGAAAGAGGAAAAGGAGCCCATTGTCATTACCCTCGCGCCCGGTATTTATCATGAAAAGCTGGAGATCCGAAGACCAAGCGTTACGCTTGAGGGAGAGGGCGCGCCAGAGGAAACGGTGATCGAATTTGGTGACTTCGCATATGACCTTATGCCGGACGGGAGTAAGCGCGGGACTTTTCGAAGCTATGTCTGCCTACTCGACGGCGACGGATGTTCTTTACGCAACCTCACGATCCGGAATACGGCAGCGCCAAGGAGCAAGGTGGGGCAGGCCATTGCCCTGTATGCGGACGGGGACGGGATTCTCGTGGAGAACTGCCGTTTGGAGAGCTTTCAGGACACCCTTTTTACGGGACCGCTTCCGCCTTACGCGCTCTCGCCAGGCGGTTTTACGGGGCCGAAGGAGTTTGACGAACGCCGCATGGGAAGACAAATCTACCGAAACTGCGTGATCTCCGGCGACGTGGACTTTATCTTTGGCAGCGCATCAGTTTATTTCAAGGACTGCGAGATCATTTCCAGGAACGCCTATGCGCAGGCGGATCAGGCTCCGGAGCGCGGGATCCTCGGCTATGTTACTGCAGCGTCCACGCCGGAAGGCTGGCCTGTCGGCTATGTCTTCGAGGACTGCCGCTTTACCAGTAAAGACTGCCCGCCTGGGAGCGTGTACTTAGGGCGGCCCTGGCGAGACTATGCAAAGACCGTAGTGATCCGCTGCGACCTTGGAGCGCACGTTCATCCCGCGGGATTTCATGACTGGGGAAAGGAAAAGGCCCGGGATACCATTCTTTACGGCGAGTTTGGCTGCACCGGAAAAGGCGCGGACCAGTCGATGCGCGCACCTTACGTAAAGGCCCTTGGCGAGGACGAGGCGAAGGCCATGATCGCCTATTTTGACGGGCTTTAGGCTCTGCTTGCATATAAGGACAGATACTGTTATACTTTCAATGAAAAAATCTATTTAAATAAAGGGGAATTCACATGAATAACAAAGGTTTAACCACGGCAGAAGCGCTTGAGAGGGCCAAGGAAGGCAAGAACGTCTTAACGCAGGGCAAGAAAAAGAGTCTCTTTTCCATGATCCTTTCGCAGTTTGCCTCGCCGCTTCTTTTACTGCTGATCGCGGCCTCCGTCATCTCCATCGCGACGGGAGAGCTGATTGACGGCATCATCATTATCGTCGTCGTTTTAGCGAACGTCGTCATTGGCACAGTGCAGGAGGTCTCTGCGGAGAAATCCGTTGAGGCGCTCAAACAGATCAATGCCTCCACGGCCGTTGTCGTCAGGGACGGCGCGGAGAAGGAGATCCCGGCGGCGGATCTGGTGGTCGGCGATTACGTTATCCTAGAGGCGGGCCGCGTGATCCCTGCGGACCTTGCGCTGGTGGCGACGAGCTCCCTGAAGGTCAATGAATCCGCACTCACCGGCGAGAGCGTTGCCGTGGAGAAGGACGCAAACGAAAAGAGCGACGAAAAGACGCCCCTGGGCGATCGCAAAGACAAGGCCTTTATGTCAACGCTGGTGGAATACGGCCGCGGCGAAGGCATCGTTGAAAAGATTGGTGACCATACGGAGATCGGTAAGATCTCCAGTATGCTCCATAAGATCACGAAGCAGGAAACCCCGCTGCAGAAGAACTTAAACAGCATCTCCATGGTGCTGGGCATCGCGGGCGTGGTCCTTTGCATCCTCATGTTTGTCTGCCAGATCTTCATCTATAACACTGGCGTGATCGAGACGTTGATGATCTCCATCGCGTTTGCAGTGGCAGTCATTCCCGAAGGCCTTGCGACGGTGGTAACCCTCGTCCTTTCCTCGGGCATCCAGAAGATGAGTAAGCGCAACGCCATCGTAAAGCAGATCCACGCCGTGGAGACCCTTGGCGCCGTGAACGTCATCTGCTCCGACAAGACCGGTACGCTGACCCAGAATAAGATGACGGTGGTTCGCTGGTACCTGCTCGGCGAGGAGGTTCCTTCCGAAAAGGTGGATACCAAGGCTACCGTTTTTGAAAGACTGCTGGAAGGCTTCCTTGCCTGCAATGACGCGAAGTACTCCGCGGAGACCGGCGAGGAGATCGGCGATCCCACCGAGACCGCGTTTATCAAGTATGCAAAGGACCATCAGCTGGGCTATGACGAGATCATGTCCCACATCCAGCGCTTTGATGAGATTCCCTTTGATTCCGACCGAAAGATGATGACCACTCTCGGCCACGTGGCAAAAGACGGCGTTACGAGCGACGTATCCTATACGAAGGGTGCCATCGACTCCGTCATCGTACGCTGTGATCGGATCCTTGACGAAAACGGCGTGCGCGCGATCACGAACGAGGACGTGCTCCTTGCAACGCGCTGCGCAGAAAAGATGAGCAGTGAGGCGCTCCGCGTGCTGGCGCTTTCGTATAGAGAGGGCGACAGCGCGCCGCAGGAGAAGGACATGATCTTCGTCGGCCTTGCCGCCATGATCGATCCCCCGAAGGAGGGCGTAAAGGAAACCGTTGACGAGTGCCATCACGCAGGCATCGACGTGGCAATGATCACCGGTGACCATAAGATCACGGCCTTTGCCATCGCAAAGGAACTCGACATCGCAACCGACATCTCCCAGAGCATTTCCGGCGCCGAGATCGATGAGATGGATCCCGAGGAGTTTAAGAAAAACGTACTTAACTACCGCGTGTTCGCGAGAGTTTCTCCCGAGAATAAGGTGGAGATCGTACAGGCCTTCCAGTCCCACGGAAAGATCTGCTCCATGACGGGTGACGGCGTGAATGACGCGCCTTCCCTGAAGGCGGCAGATATCGGCGTTGCCATGGGCATCGGCGGTACCGAGGTTGCGAAGGACGCCGCGGAGATGATCCTCGTGGACGATAACTTCATCACGATCAAGAACGCCGTGATGGAGGGCAGAAACCTCTTTAACAACATTAAGAAATCCGTTGTATATCTCCTTCGTTCCAACTTTGGTGAAGTGGTGTTGATGGCATCGGCCATCTTTGCGGGCCTGTCCTCGCCGCTTTCCACCATCCAGATCCTTTGGGTGAACCTGCTGACCGATACCGCGCCTTCCCTGGCGCTCGGTATGGACGTGGGTTCCGACGCCGTCATGAATGAAAAGCCCAGAGACGTAAAGTCCGGCATCCTGAATAAGGGCGACTATTTAAACATCGTTCTCCAGGGCCTGATCAGCGGCGCCGTTGCGCTGTTTGCGTTCCTCCTTCCCGTGATCTCAAAATACGGCACGGGCAACATCCTGGGGAACCTAAATGGCGACGCGGAGCTCCTTCGCATGTGCAGAACCTACTGCTTTAGCACCCTTGCCATCAACGAGATGCTCATGGCCTATGTCTGCAAGACGAAGGGGAGCTTGGCCTTTGCGACGAAGGAATCCTGGAACAATAAGATCCTCAACGTGATCACTGCCATCGGCATTCTATTGCAGGTCGGCGTTCTTGTGATCGCGCCGCTTCGCACGCTCCTGAAACTCTCTGCGGTATCGGCCGTGGACATTTTGGTGATCCTGCTCATCGCCGTGGTTGGCGTCATGATCAATGCGGCGATCACCCTTGCGAAGGAACGCCTTGACATCAAGAAGGAGAGAAATCTCTAATCTACGAAATCTCTGATTTACGAAATTGACGAGAAGAGGAAAGCAGTTGTGAAAAAGGAAGAGTATTTAAGCGCGCTTCGCGAAAAACTCACGGGATTACCGCCCGCGGAAATCGAAGACAGGGTCGCTTTTTACGAAGAAATGATCGAGGGCCGCATGGCGGAAGGGGTGCCGGAGGAGCTGGCAATCACCGCCCTAGGCCCCGTGGACGTCGTCGCCAAAAAGATGATGGGAGAGATCCCGCTGGCGACGCTGATGAAGGATAAGGTAAAAAAGAAGGACGGCTCGAAGACGGGCCTGATCCTGTTTTTGATCCTTGGATTCCCCATTTGGTTTCCGCTCCTTACCGCGTTCCTTGCCATCCTGTTTTCCCTGAACATTGTCTTATGGGCGCTGGTCATTAGCTTTTATGCCGTAGCAGCGGCGCTGGTGATCTCCACGTTTGCCGGCATCTTTGCGACTACGGTGTACGCGACGGCGGGAAACGTGCCCGGGGCACTGTTCTATGGCGGCGCCGCGCTTGTTTGCCTGGGCGTCGGAATCCTCATGTTTGTGCTCAGCACGGCCCTTGCGAAGGGTGCGGCGAAACTTACCGGTAAAATGTGGGAAGGCCTGAAAAGAGCCCTTGTCGGAAAGGGGGCGAAGGCATGAAAAAAGCGATTTTTTGGACCATATTGGCGATCATCATGATCATCGGCGGCGCGAGCATGTGTGCCGTTGCATTTTTCGGCATGGGGTTTCGATTTGGTGAGCCCACGCCGGCAGCAGTCGTGACCAATACGTACGAGTTTAAGGACGGGTTTTCCTGCATCGACGTGGAGGTAGAAGCGGAAAGCGTCTATCTGCTCCCCTCCGTGGACGACGTTTGCAGGGTGATCTGCACGGAGGAGGAAACAAGGCTTCTCGACGTGCGCGTGCAAAATGGAACCTTAAAGATCGACCGCGAGTTAGGTGATCAGCGGTTTTGGTTCCACATTGGCCTTTCTTCGGAGGAGTTGTCCGTGACGATTTTCCTTCCGAAGAAGGAGTACGAGAAGATTTCCGTAGAGTCCGATACCGGAGCCATAACGCTTCAGGACGTGATCGCTTCCGAGAAGATCGATCTGGAATCAGACACGGGAAAGATTTTCTTTGAGGCCTGTGACGCGCCGAAGTTTAGCGCAAAGACCGATACGGGAGACATCACGGGAACGCTGCTTTCGGAAAAGATATTTAAGGCAAAGTCTGACGCGGGAAAGGTCAGCGTACCGGATACCACTTCCGGTGGCACGTGTGACCTAAAGTCTGACACGGGTAGCATCCACGTAGAGCTCAAGTAAAATGATGGAAAGGGGTGCCATGGAATGATATTTCTGTTTTATGGCGGCACGTTTATAGCCTCGCTGATCTGCACGGCGATCTATATTTACATGTGGCACAGGCATTTTGACGTGAACCTGACCATGATATTCACGCTGGTGCCGATCACCTGCCTTGGTTATGCGTTATATGCGCTTTCGGAGAACCTGCGGGAAGCCGTTTTGGCCAATAAGATCGTCTATATCGGCGGCTGCTTTTTGCAGCTCTTTGTCCTGTTTTGTATTTTGCATCTTTGTCAGATTCAGCTAAAGCGCTGGCTGCGCATGACGCTGTTTCTCGCCTGCGCATTGATCTACGGGTGCGTACTGACCGTAGGTTATACGCAAACCTTTTATAAAAGCGTTACCTATGAAACGACGGAGAATTATTTCATCCTCGTAAAGGAATATGGCCCCATGCACACCGTATTTTACGGGATGGTTGTCCTGTTCTTCCTGGCAGGCCTCTTCGCGATCGTCTATTCTTATCTCGCAAAGAGCCAGATCCCGAGGGTTGTCCTGTATCTTTTGGTACTGCCCGACGTCATTTGCATGGCGAGCTTTTTTGGCGGCAGACGGATCATACAGTACGTGGACTTTTTACCGCTGGGCTACGTGCTCGCGCAGATCACGTTCCTCATGATCGCGTACCGCGTCAACCTCTACAACATCAGTGACACCGTCATCGACTCCATGGTGCGCGAGCAGCAGATTGGTTACGTATCTTTTGATTTCAAGTATCGGTACCTTGGCAGCAACGACGTGGCGAAAAAGATCATGCCGGAGCTGGAGACCAAGGCCGTGGACGAGATGTTCGGCTATAGGGAGGCGGAGCGAAAGATCCGTCATTTCCTCGACAGCTTCCAAACCTCTGAGGCGAACAATACCTTCGCCCATACGGTGAAGGGCGACTCGGGCGACCCCGAGGACGAGCGCATCTACGCCGTCAAGGTGGGCTACCTTTATGACGGCGCCCATAAGAGAGGCTTTATCATTACCTTCACGGACGATACCGCGAACCGTAAATACATCCGCCTGCTCGACGGCTATAATGAAAAGCTGCAGCAGGAGGTGGAGGAGAAGACGCGCCACATCGTGGACATGCATGACAACCTGATCATGAGTCTCGCAATGATGGTGGAAAGTCGCGACAATTCCACGGGCGGTCACATCAAGCGAACCAGCGACGGCATTCGGATTTTGATGGATGAGATCATGAAGGAAGAAAAGTACGATTTCTCGATGGAGTTTTGTAAGAACATTATCAAGGCGGCGCCCATGCATGACCTCGGTAAGATTGCGGTCGATGACGCCGTGCTGCGAAAGCCCGGAAAGTTTACGGATGAAGAGTATGAGAAGATGAAGCTTCACGCGGCTGAGGGCGCGAGAGTCATTCATGAGATCCTTCGGAATACCGACGACGAGGCCTTTAAGACGGTGGCGGAAAACGTGGCACATTACCATCATGAACGCTGGGACGGCTCCGGTTATCCGGAAGGCCTTTCGGGAGAGCAGATCCCGATCGAGGCCCGGATCATGGCCATCGCGGACGTATACGACGCTCTCGTGAGCAAACGCGTCTACAAGGAAGCCTTCGACTTCGAGAAGGCGAACCGGATCATCCTGGAGGGCATGGGAACGCAGTTTGATCCAAACTTGCAGAGCGCCTACGAGAAGGCGCGTCCAAGGCTTGAAGCATATTACGGAAAGTGCTAATGAGGGGAGATGGAACGGATGAAAACCTGGAAAACCTGGAAGATCGTTCTCTTTATTTCGCTGTGTGTCGGCCTAAACATATGCGGTAAGCTGCTGGCCGTTTGGCTGGAGCTTCCGGTTTGGGCGGATTCCTTTGGAACGGCGCTTTGTGCGTACGTGGCCGGGCCAATCTGCGGCGCGGTCGTTGGGATGACGGGGAATGTCGCCTACAGCGTGGTCAACAGCCTTTCGTCGGCCTATTCCATTACCAGCATCGCACTGGCCATCATCATCGGCTATGCGGCGCGGAAAAAATGGTTTGACCGCTTTTATGGTTTCATGAAGGCGGCGTCTCTTGCAATGCTCACGGCCTTGATCGTATCCGTTCCCGTAAACTTACTGTTTAGCGACGGGTATACCGGAAACAAATGGGGAGACGGCGTGATCAATTATCTTTTGGAGCATGACTGGCCGATGCCCATCTGCAGCATTTTGGGGCAGCTGGCGATCGAGTTTGCCGATAAGGTGCTGACGATCGCGCTGGTATACGTGATCATCCTGATCGAGCGTTGGAAGAAGGAGCGAAACGAGGAAAACGCAATGCGCCAGGGGCATCCCAACGCGGCAATGATGCTTGTAGGCATCCTTGCCTTAAGCGCAGTGCTTTCCGCAAACGCTCAGGCGGCAACGAAGGCGGAGACGCCGGATTACAATGACTACGTACAGAGCGTCTATAGCAGCAATAATGGTCTGCCCTGCGGCGAAGCCAATGACATTGCGCAGACCAACGATGGCGTGCTCTGGATCGGTACCTATGCGGGCTTGTATCGCTACAACGGGCGCGAATTTCGCTGGGTGGATGACTATGAATCCGTGAAAAACGTGAACTGCCTGTACGTGGACGAGGAAGGACGCCTTTGGATCGGCACCAACGACAACGGCGTGTCCATCGTGATCCGTGAAAAGGTGGTCAATGTCCTGGATCATTCCAGCGGGCTTCCTTCGAATGCGGTGCGCTGCATCGTTCGCGCAACGGACGGCTACTACTACGTAGGCACTACGGACAGCATGCAGATCCTCGTGATGAACAATGGCCTGAAGGCGGTCAATACCCTGGAAAACGTGAACTATGCTGACAGCATCACGGCGGACCAAAACGGAAACGTGGTGACGATCGCTTCGAATGGAAAGATGTTTTTGATGAACAAGGGGGAAATCCTTGCAACTCTTGCGCTCCCCGATGAAAAGGAACTGTTCAACTGCTGCGCGTTTGCACCGGACGGAACGCTGATGGTGGGAACTTCGACCAATCATATCTATAGCTATGACGTCTCCGGCAGCAGATTCAAGGAGCTGAAGGTGCAAACCTGCGAGGGCGTTAACAGCATCAACAATCTGAACTACATCAATGACGGTACCCTCTTTATCTCTACGGACAGCGGCGTGTCCTACATCGACGCGTACGGCTATCATAAGTTAAATACCAATGATTTTAACAACTCCATCGACAACATGCTCTATGACTACCAGGGAAACCTTTGGTTTACGTCCTCCAGACTGGGACTCCTTCGCCTCGCGAAATCTCCCTTTAAGGATGTTTACGGCGCCATCGGCATGGAGCGGCGCGTGGTGAATGCCATCGTTTTCTGGCAGAACTGCTATTACGTCGGAACGGATAAGGGACTGGACGTGGTGGATAAGACCTGCCACATGCAGATCAACAATCAGCTGACGGAGTCGCTGAGCGGCAAGAGAATCCGTTGCATGTACGTGGACGGCAAAAAGCATTTGTGGGTTTGCACCTATGGGAGCGGCCTGATGGAATACGCACTGGATGGGAGCGTCTGGGCCTACAATGCGGAAAATGGTAGCTTTGGTAACCGTGCGAGAATCGTTACGGAGCTGTCGGATGGAACCATTCTGGCAGCAGGCGACAGCGGGATCAGCTATATTCAGGATCACAAGGTCACGCGGACGATCCGCAACCAGGACGGTAAGATCAATTCCATGATCCTCACGCTGACTGAGCGGGCGGACGGAACGATCCTGGCAGGTACGGACGGCGACGGCATCGCGGTCCTAAAGGACGGGGAAGTGACCGACATGCTGACCCGTGAGGATGGCCTGAGCAGTGACATCATCCTACGTACGATCAAGGACCCGAAGTCTGAGGGTGTTTTTGTGGTGACCAGTAACAGCCTTTGCTATCTGGAGCCGACGGGGGCCATTCGCGTTTTGGAAAAATTCCCGTACTTTAACAATTATGACATTTGGGTGAAGGATGAGGATACGCTCTTTGTCATGTCCAGCGCCGGCATCTACGTTGTGGAGCGCGACGAGCTGGTGGCAGGCGGTGAGATCGCCTGGGAACTGCTTGATGCAAGAAGGGGCCTCGGAACTTCCCTGACGGCCAACTCTTGGAATTATTATAACGGCAACGGCGAGTTATTCCTTCCTTGCGATACGGGCGCATACGTTATCGACGTGGATAAGTACAACAGCGACGTGCGTTCCTACCGCATGCAGCTGGCCTCCGTGAAGCTGGATGGCATGCAGCAACCGCTAGCCCGCAGGGGCGCGATCACTGTCGGACAGGGCGTGGACCGCGTGGAGCTCGCACCGGAGATCCTAAATTATACCATCCAGGAGCCGAACGTCGGATACTTCCTGGAGGGTTATGATTCGCGGTGGACTATCATCCCGCAGAGCAGCTTAAACAACATCATCTACGTTAATCTGCCGACGGGCGACTATACCTTCCATCTGGCGATCTTTGACAGCGCCGGCGAAAAGGTGTTGGAGGAACGCAAATTCGAACTGATCAAGGAAGGCGAGTTCTATGAACAGCCCATCTTTGTATTTTACATGCTGCTATTACTTTCACTGATCCTGATCTGGTTTACCTGGCTTGTGGTACAAAGACAGCTCAACCAGCAACAGATCAAATTGAACATGGCAAACGAGACCGTAGCCGCGATCGCAAACGCAGTCGATGCCAAGGACGTGCGCACGCACCAGCACTCGCAGCGCGTCTCCCAGTATTCGGTGATGATCGCGCAGGAGATGAACTGCTTTAAGTGGTGGGAGAAGAAAAAAATGCTCTCCAGTCTCGGAAAGGCGGCACAGCTCCATGATATCGGTAAGATCGGCGTACCGGACAGCGTTTTGAATAAAGTGGGACGCCTTACGGACGAAGAGTACGTACAGATGAAATCCCACGTAATACGAGGCGCAGAGATCCTGAAGGACTTTACGCTGGTGGAGCACGTTGGAGACGGTACCAGATATCATCATGAACGCTTTGACGGCAAAGGCTATCCAGACGGATTAAAGGGAGAGGAGATCCCGCTGTTTGGCCGTATCATCGGCGTGGCGGATGCCTTCGATGCAATGACCTCGAACCGCGTATACCGCAATCACATGGACACGGACTATGTCATGACGGAGATGAAGCGAGGACGCGGCACGCAGTTTGATCCTGAGGCGCTGGATGCGTTCCTTCGTCTGGTGGAGAAGAACGTGATCAATCTGGAAGAGCTGTACGCACAAAAGCGCGCAGAGATCCAGCAGGCGGATCAGGAACAGCAGGCCGAGCTGAAGCGCCGCGTGGAAGAAGATAAGAAGATTCAGGAAAAAGAGATCAAAGAGAAGGATTCGGAAGAGGAGACAACATCCGCGGATCAGAAAGGAGAGCAGTCATGAAACGCATATATATCACTACGGTGCTGACGTGTGCGGTAATATTGGCAGCGCTGATCTGTATCTTTCGGGTGTTAAACTTAAATGGGGGACGGGACCATCTGACAGTCGGATTTATCTACGACAACGACGAGAGCACGCCCTATACCTATAATTTCTCCCTTGCGAAGGATGCCGTGGAGAAGAAGTATGGAGAGCGGGTGGACATCCTGACCTGCAGCAACGTATTGGATGATGAAATGGAAGAGCCGTTGCGGGAGCTGGCGGAGCAGGGGTGTGACATCATCTTCTTTAACGGATACAGCGAGATCGTGATGCAGCTGGCGCCGGAGTATCCGAACATCCAGTTCTGTCAGACGTCGTACATGGACATGAGCGAGCAGAAAGTACCGGCCAATTATCATACGTTTAAGGGCGAAGCCTATCAGGGGCGGTACGTAAGCGGTATTGCCGCAGGCAAAAAGCTCGAGCAGATGATCGCGGAAGGCACCATTACGGAGGATCAGGCAATCCTTGGCTTCGTAGCGGCCTTTCCGACTTCGGAAGTGATCTCCGGATATACGGCGTTTCTTCTGGGTGCCAGATCGGTCGTGCCACAGACGGTGATGCGGGTATCCTACACACATACCTGGAGTAGCTACGCGGAGGAAAAGAGCGCGGCGCAGCAGCTGATAGACGACGGGTGCGTTATCCTATCGCAGCATACCGATACCATCGGACCGGCGATCGCTTGCGAGGAGGCATCGGAGAGCCAGCCCGTGTATTTCGTCAGCTACAATCAGAGCATGTCGGAGGTTGCACCGGCGGCGTCTCTCGTTACGTCCAGGATCTGCTGGGAGCCGTACGTTCTTTCCGCGGTGGAAGCGATGCTGCGGGACAAGGAGATCGAATCGGTGGTTTCTGGCCAGATCCACGGGTCTGACGTATCCGGCGGCTTTGAATACGGCTGGGTGGAGATGGATGACCTAAACCAACAGGTCGCAGCCCCCGGAACGCAGGAGGCGATGGAGAAAGCCATCGCGAGGTTTAAGCGAGGGGATGACGAGTTCGTGTTCAAGGGAGAGTATACGGGCGTGAATCCCGAGAATCCAGAGGATACCTGTGATCTGAGGAACGGGTACGTGGAGAATGAGAAGACGTCGTATCCGATGTTTCGGTATATACTAAAAGATATTGTTAAGATTGAAGGGGAGTAGAGGTTAAAGGGAGACATTTTTCAGGAGGCGCTCGTGATTCGAACACGCGGTCTCTGCGTCCCGAAGAACTCAGGGTGCTTTTTATTGAGTGTTATAGAGCGTTATTCACTTGCATAGCGATAAGTAAAGGGGAAGCATATGAGAAAACTGGCCAGTAAGAGAAATATGGGGGAACGGGTAGACATAGTTTTGCACAAGTTTCGATCGAGGATGAGCTCCTATCCGCCAGGCATGTGCCCGATCGCATTGTATCGGTCACTGTTGCAGATTTCCATGAATCAGTCCTGCGGGAAATGTGTGCCCTGCAAGGACGGACTTGTGGAAGTGGAGCGTATGCTACAGGCAATTTTGAATGGAACGGCGACGGGTGAAATCATTCCAAAGCTGGAGGAAACATGTCGCATGATTGCCGAGACGGCTGATTGCGTGGTGGGCATTTCCGCAGCCCAGCTGATCCTGGACAGCTTAAAGGAGTTTGGCGATGAGTATGCGAGCCACGTGGAAAACCATTGCTGCAGTGAGAACGTGACGCAGACCATTCCCTGTATTTCGCTGTGTCCGGCTCACGTGGACGTGCCGGGCTACGTTGCACTGATCAAGGCCGGGGATTTTGCAGGCGCCGTTCAAAAAATCCGTGAGAGAAATCCTTTTCCCACGGCGTGCGCCATGGTTTGCGAGCATCCCTGTGAGAAAAAGTGCCGGCGGGCCATGATCGATGAGGCGATCAACATCCGTGGGTTGAAGAAGTATGCGGTGGATGCCATTCACGCGGATCAAGTGCCGGTGCCGGAGAAGAATCCAAAAACTGGGAAAAAAGTTGCCATCATCGGCGGGGGTCCCTCCGGTTTGACGGCGGCATATTATCTCGCACAAATGGGTCATGGCATTACGATATATGAAGAACATGAGAAGCTCGGGGGGATGCTGCGTTACGGGATCCCGGAATATCGTTTGCCCAAGGAGAGGCTTGACGAAGACGTCAAGGCCATTTTGTCAGCGGGAGATATTGAGGTACGATATCAAACCAAGGTGGGAAGGGACATATCCTTCGAAGAGATCAGAAACCTTTCGGATGCGGTTTATCTGGGACTGGGTGCCCAGCTTGGCAATCGGATGCCTGTAGATGGTGCTGATTCGAAAAACGTGATTCCGGCGGCAGATTTTTTGCAATTGGTTGCAGGCGGCAAGGCTCCGGATCTGAGCGGAAAGCGGGTTGCGCTGATCGGAGGAGGAAACGTCGCAATGGACGCTGCGCGCACGGCAGTACGACTTAAGGCAAAGTCCGTGCACGTCTTTACCAGGAAGAGGGATGATTACACGGCGCTGGAAGAAGAACGAATCGGCGCCATGCAGGAGGGCGTGAGGTTCCGGACTCTGCTTAGTTTTTTGAATATCGAGGCAGATCCTGAGACGCAGGCAGTGCGTGCCATTTGGCTTCAGCCGGAAATCGTGGGAGAATATGATGATTTTGGATTGATCAAAACGGAGCATTCCAGCAGATATCCGTATCGTTTTCTGTGTGACTATCTCATTCTTGGCGTGGGACAACGGTGCGACGTGGCCGCCTTTGAAGCAGCTGGCATACCGGTGGCAAGGGGCAGGATTTTGGCAGATGAGACGACCATGGTAAAGGATTTGGATGGCGTTTTTTCCGGCGGAGACTGCGTGACGGGTCCCTCTACTGCCATTAATGCCATTGCTGCAGGGCAGGTGGCGGCATTCAATATTGATGAATATCTAGGGTATCATCATAAGATGAAACAGGTGATTGTGACGCCAAGCGCCATGCAAAATCCCTGTATTCCAACAGGGCGGGCAGAGCTCGAGGAATTAGATCCCTTTGAGCGCAAGGAGTCCTTCCTGCCCGTGGAAATTTCCATGACGGAAGAGGAAGCACTGAGAGAGTCATCCAGATGCCTGAGATGTGATCATTTTGGATGCGGAGCGCAGAAAGGGGGACGAGGAGATGAGTGATAGGATTACCGTTACTATGGATCAAAAGGTGATTTCAGCTCCAGCGGGCGTCACTATTCTGAAGCTTGCCAGGGATCATAAGATTTTTATTCCTACCTTGTGCTATCTGGAGCATGTATCCGACATCGGATCCTGCCGGTTGTGTGTGGTGGAGGTGGAGGGTTATGATAGCCTGTTGCCGGCTTGCCGCACGAAGGCAGAGGATGGAATGGTCATTACCACTGAGAGTCCGCGTCTTACAAAATATCGCCGGGAAATGTTGAACCTGATCCTGTCCAATCACGACCAGGATTGTATGACCTGCCCGGCTAATGGAAGGTGTGAACTACAGGCACTTTGTAATCGCTATGGAGTAAAAAGATCGAGTTATCAGGGCTCTGGCAGGGAGAGTAAAAGAAGGTATCCCCTGGTGGAGGACAATCCATATCTGAGCTACGATCCTAATAAATGCATTCATTGTCAGCGCTGTATCGGCGCCTGTCAGGAGCTTGTGGGGAACGGAGTGCTTGGCAATCGGGGAAGCGGGACGACGCATGTGTTGGAAACGCCTTTTGGAAAGGATTACAAGACATCCGGCTGCGAAACTTGTGGAAATTGTGCCAATGTCTGCCCGACGGGTGCCTTGACAACGAAACGGGAAGCCGGCTATCAAAGCTGGGAAGTGAAGAGGGTTAGGACAACCTGTCCCCATTGTGCTACGGGCTGTCAGCTAAACCTCATTGTCAAGGATCAGCAGATTGTGAATGCGGAGCCGGCGGACGGTCCATCCAATCATGGACTTCTTTGCGTTAAAGGCCGCTTTGGCAGTATTGATTTTGTTCATGCAAATGACAGGTTAAAAAAGCCCTTGATAAAGGATCGTGCCACGGGAAGCTTTCGTGAAGTGTCCTGGGATGAGGCCATTTCCTATACGGCACGTCATTTTCTTGCCCTGAAGGAGCAGTATGGCGCAGACTCATTGGCAGGTTTTGCCTGCTCACGCTCTACCAATGAGGACATTTACATGGTGCAAAAGATGGTTCGGACCTGCTTTGGCACAAACAATACGGATAACTGCGCGCGAGTTTGCCATTCCGCGACGGTTACGGGCTTGGCGAAAACCCTTGGTTCCGGAGCGATGACAAATCCCATCGCGGACATAACGCAGGACGTTGATTGTATCCTTTTGGTAGGCTCTAACCCAGAGGAGGCGCATCCCGTAGTTGGCATGCAGATTCGCAAGGCTGTAAGAAACGGAACGAAGCTGATCGTGGTGGATCCGAGAAGTATTGGACTGACGAAGATGGCGGACGTTCATCTAAAGCTCCGGCCCGGAACAAACGTGGCGTTTGCAAATGGCATGATGCACGTGATGATTCAGGAGAAGCTGTTTGATGAGGTTTACGTGCAGGAGCATACCGAAGGTTTTGAAGAATTAAAACGCATGGTGGAAAGCTATACGCCGGAGCGTGTGGGGGAGATTTGCCACATAGATCCGGATCAGCTGGTGGAAGCGGCCAGAATGTATGCAACTGCTAAGAAGGCGCCCATTATCTATTGCCTTGGCGTTACGGAGCACTCTACCGGGACGGAGGGTGTCATGAGTATGTCAAACATGGCGGCTCTTTGCGGTAAGATCGGGCGGAGCGGCTGTGGCGTGAATCCGTTGCGCGGGCAGAATAACGTACAGGGTGCCTGCGACATGGGGGCGCAGCCTACGGATTATCCCGGCTATCAAAAGGTGGATAATCCTGAGGTGAGGGCGAAGTTTGAAAAGGCCTGGGGCGTAACCTTAAATCCTTTGCCTGGGCTGAAAGCTACGGATGTTTTCCCTGCTGCCATTGAAGGGAAAATCAAGGGGCTGTATATCTGCGGCGAGGATCCGATCGTGTCGGATCCGGATACACGTCACATAGAGAAAGCATTGGAAAGCCTGGAGTTTTTTGTGGTACAGGATCTTTTCCTGACAAAGACGGCAAAGTATGCGGACGTGGTCCTTCCTGGCATCAGCTTTGCGGAGAAAGAGGGAACCTTTACCAATACGGAACGGCGGGTTCAGCGTGTGCGCAAGGCAGTTACGTTGGAGGGAGAAATGCGCCCGGATACGGAAATACTGATCGATCTGATGAATGCCATGGGATACCCGCAAAAGCATATGACACCTGCCCAAATTATGGAAGAGATTGCTCAGGTTACGCCAAGTTTCCGTGGAATCAGCCACGAAAGGCTGGATGCAGTAGGCGGTCTTCAATGGCCCTGCCCAAGTCCGGAGCATCCCGGCACGCCCATCATGCACGTGGGGCAGCCGGCAAGGGGGAAAGCACTTTTTTATCCTGCGGAGTATCAGGCGTCCAGGGAATTGCCGGATGAGGAATATCCGCTGATTCTGATGACCGGACGCATCCTGTATCATTATAATGCGGCAGCCATGACAAGCCGCGCGCCGGGACTTGTGGATCTTTCAGGCGAAGGCTTCATTGAGGTGAATTACCGCGATGCGAAGCGCCTCGGCATTGCAAACGGCGAACGGATCAGGGTCGGCAGCAGGCGCGGTGAAATCACGGCCACGGCGAGGGTGGGAAGAAAGGTATCTGAAGGGGAAACATGGATGCCCTTCCACTTTGAAGATTCCCCGGTGAACGTGCTGACCAACGCTGCATTGGATGAATTTGCCCGGATACCGGAGTATAAGGTTTGCGCGGTTTGGATTAAAAAAATGTAAAATGAGTGGATGGAAGCGGGAGGAAATCGTCATATGAAGCTTCAAAACACCATTTTTCTCGCACTTTGTTGTACACTGGGTCTTTTTACGAAAAAACTGATTGGTCCTTTTTCCAACGTGATCACGGATGCACTTCATATTCCGGGAGGCATTTCCACGGCATTTTCCCTGATGTTTTTGGTGGTCGCTGCAGGCATCACTGGGCAAAAATGGAGTGCCACCTTGATGGGCGCCGTGCAAAGCGTTTTGGCCCTGGCTTTTGGAATGGTAGGCAGCATGGGGATTTTAGCACCTATAGGATATATTTTGCCGGGAGTCGCGATTGACCTGATGGTAACCTTGCGAAGAGGCAGGAAGGGAGACCTGACGGTTCGATTGTTTTTTGCGAACGTGCTGGCATCCATGATTGCAGCGCTGAGCGCGGATCTGTTGGTCTTTCATTTACCGGGGCTGGCGCTGACCGTATATTTAAGCGTTGCCGCGACCAGCGGAGGAATCTGTGGATACCTGGCCGGGATATTGTACGGAAGACTGCGTGCAACCAATCTTTTTCAAGACAACAAGGAGATGGAGGAATAATCAAATGAAACACAAAAAGACACTGCTGGCGGCAATTCTGATACTGGGATTGGTGACAATGCTGTTCGCCGTTTTCTATCTAAATAAGAGAGAGAAGACGGAGGCCGGTGAGGTGTTGATGGTTCAAGACGGTAAAAGCCGCAAGCTCCGGCTGGATCAGTTGGAGCTCTCCGCGTTCTCCGGGACGATTTTCAATAGAAAGGGCGAACAAAAAACCGTGAGCGGAGAGGGCGTGCGCCTTTCGGATGTCACGGGGACTTCCGGCTTCTCTGAAGTGATCCTGACGTCGGATGATGCCTATAACGCTGTGGTGAAGGTCGAGGAGGTCGACCAGGCATGGCTATGGATTGAGAATGGTGAAGCACGGCTTCTTGTCTTTAGTGATCAGAATGCGCGGCGCGACGTGAAGCATGTGGTGAGGATAGAAGTAAAATGAAGGAATATTCAGCAATCATACTTGCAGGAGGAAAGAGCAGCCGCATGGGAAGTGACAAGGCGGATCTGCTTATTGATGGAAAAAGCTTTGTCAGGATCCTGACAGACAAGCTTAGTCAGCTGGGAATACGCGACGTCATGCTTTCAGGGTATCAGGGTGAGGTGAGCGGCGCAAGGAACGTTGCAGACTTATTTCCCGGGAAAGGCCCCATGTCCGGCATTCATGCCGGGCTTTGCGCGGCCAGGCAGGAGCATGTTTTGGTGTTGGCAGTGGATACTCCCTTGATTCCGGAAGCTTTTTTGGAGCGATTGTTGGCGTGTCACGACCATGGGATCACCGTGGCAACCTGCAATGGGAGGGTTCAGCCATTGGTGGCCGTCGTAGACAGGCGGCTGTCCGGGGAATGCGAAAGGTTACTAGCGGAGGAAAGGCATTCCATGATGTCACTATATGACAAAGTGGGGTATCAAACGGTTCCTTTTTCAGGTGAAGAGCTTTTAATACGCGGCTGCAATACACCAGAGGAGTATGAAGCCATGGAGGCATTGGAGCGGACACTGGTGTGTTGGAGGTGATGTTTTGAAGAAAAACAGAAAAATCATTTTATGTATTTCACTGTTTTGCATATTCATATTACTTGTGACATACTCCTGCTGGTTCTTTTTTTATCCCTACCGCGTTCTTGGACTTGAAAACGACGCCAGATACTATTCGAATCATGTTGCAAGTAACCTGACGGGAATTGAAGAGGAGAGTATGTCCGTTTTGGATCTGTTCGTGGATCGGCAAAAAGTTGGGGATTGTAGAAGAGAGCAACTGGCAATTGCTAAAAGGGTTGGAGGTATACCAATTTACGGAATCTCCAGACGGCGACATATGCATTCTTAAAATGAAAGATGGTTACGGCTACGCGTTTTTTGCGCGGATGTCACAATAAAGAACTCGTTTTTTATTGAATCGGCGCGACGTGATTCGAACACGCGGTCTCCGCTTCGCTCCGGTCGGCGGGGTTCCGACGTCCACTGGACGTCATGATCTCCGCTTCGCTCCGGTCGTTGCAATGCCATCGTCCCCCGGACGATGTGCAACCTCTGCGCCCGAACGCGTGTGTTCGTTCCACTAGGGGTCGTGTGTTGGACCAAGTAACGAAAATTATAAAAGGGATGTCTCCTTGCGGAAACATCCCTTTTATAATCGGCGCGACGTGATTCGAACACGCGACCTCTGCGTCCCGAACGCAGCGCTCTACCAAGCTGAGCCACGCGCCGCTTTGGTAACAGTACAATGATATATAAAAATAGGGCAAATGTCAAGCGCAAAATGACAGAAAATTGTAGGCGATTAGGGGTGACGTGTGGTACAATGATGATAGACTTTTTAGGAAGAGGAGGCGGTCCGATGAAGATTTATGATATTTCGCAGGAAGTGTTTTCCTGTAAGGTGTTTCCGGGAGATCCCTCGCCGGAGAGGCAGGTCATGTTAAGGATTGCAAACGGCGACATTTGCAACCTGACGGCGATTCAGATGTGCGCGCACAACGGAACGCACGTGGATGCGCCTTATCATTTTATTGACGGGGCGAAGACCATCGATCAGGTGGCGCTGGAGCGCTTTATTGGTCCGGCGTACGTCACAAAGCATGAGGGAGCGATCACGGCGGAGGATGCCATGGCAATCCTGGAGAAGGCGAGATGCGCTGACAGTCAGGCGGCGAGAAGGATCCTCGTTGGCGGGAATGCGACGGTGACGGAGGAGGCGGCGAAGGTCTTTGCGGAGGCACAGATCCTGCTCTTTGGCAATGAATCGCAGACCGTTGGACCGGAGGATGCGCCGATGGCGGTACACCTGATCATGCTTGGCGCGGAGGTTGTTCTCTTAGAGGGGATCCGGCTTGGCGAGGTTGAGGAAGGCACCTATCTGCTGAACTGTGCGCCCATCAATCTGGGCGGAGCGGACGGCGCACCCTGCAGGGCGATTTTGATGAGCACGTAATAATGAACTTAATTCAGAGAAGGAGGATGGTTACAATGATTTGGTACGTAAATGCAAAAGCTGGACGCGATGGAAACGGTTCGAAGGAGATGCCTTTCAAGCGGATTGGGGACGCCGCGAAGGTGGCGCAGCCCGGCGATGAGGTTTTGGTGTATCCCGGAACCTACAGAGAGTACGTGAACCCGAAGAATGCGGGAACCTGCGAGCAGAGGATCACCTATAAGAGCGTAGAACCTCTTGGAGCACATATCACTGGTGCGGAGATCGTGACGGGCTGGAAAAAGTACGATGGCACCGTTTGGACCGTCAGCGTGGACAATGGGATCTTCGGTGATTACAATCCCTATACGACCTTTGTTTATGGCGACTGGTATTTCGCAGGCAGAACGAAGCATACGGGTTGCGTTTACTTAAATGGCAAGGCGTTCTACGAGGCATCGAGTATTGAGGCGGTTATAAAGGCGGAGAAGTCGAAAACCTCGTGGGTACCCGAGGATTCCATTTACCAGTGGTATGCGGAGCAGGCAGATGGACGCACCGTATTCTACGTAAACTTCCAGGATCATGATCCGAACCAGGAGACGGTAGAGATCAACGTGCGCCGCGAGTGCTTCTTCCCTTCGAAGACAGGCGTAGGCTTCATCACCGTCAGCGGTTTCAAGATCAGTAAGGCAGCAACGACCTGGGCGCCTCCCGCGGCATTCCAGGACGGCATGATTGGCCCGAACTGGTCGAAGGGCTGGATCATTGAGGACTGCGAGATCAGCGACAGTAAGTGCGCCGGCATCTGCATCGGTAAGTATTATGATCCCGCCAACGATCATTATTTCACCTATAAGC
>JAFPRF010000252.1 GCA_017400965.1 Lachnospiraceae bacterium | reverse complement strand
TTAACCTGCAGACCATGGTGGGTCGGATATACGCCGAGGATGTACTGGGAAACGTTTACGAACGTCCATGCAGCGGTACCGGTCAGCCAGCTGTTCTTTGCTTCGCCGTGTCTCGGTGCGTCTGCGCCAGCCACCATCTGGGAGTATACGTAAGGCTCGGTGCGATGAATCTCGGAAATGTCCTCGATGTAAGCGGGACAGGTCTTCTTGTAAATCTCGAATGCGCGATCGCCGCGTCCAATAACGGTCTCAGCGATGGATACCCAAGGATTGTTGTGGCAGAAGATACCAGCGTTCTCCTTGTATCCGGGCGGATAAGAGGAAACCTCACCAAGCTCTAAGTGATACTTGGTGTAAGCGGGCTGGAGGATCATTACGCCGTACTTCGTGTCGAGCTTTTCCTTTACGGAATTCAGCGCCTTCTCAGCGAGGCCTTCCTTTACGCCAACGCCTGCCAGTACGCAGAAGCCCTGGGGCTCGATGTAAATCTGGCCTTCCTCGCACTCCTTGGAACCAACCTTGTGGCTGAATGCGTCGTAAGCACGAACGAACCATTCGCCATCCCAGCCATCCTTCAGGATCGCTGCATACATCTTCTCAACTTCAGCTCTTGCTCTTGCAGCCTCAGCATTGTCACCCTTTAACTCGCAAAGCTGTGCATACTCTTCGCCGTACTTAACGAACATGCCGGCAATGAATACGGACTCTGCAACGGGGCCTTCGCTGGGACCAAAGGTCTGGAAGGACTCACCGGGATGCTCGGAGAAGCAGTTCAGGTTCAGACAGTCATTCCAGTCTGCACGTCCGATCAGAGGCAGATCATGAGGTCCCTTGTGATTTACGATGTAATCGAAGGATCTCTTTAAGTGGTTCATGAGAGGCGTTGCCTTGCTCTCGTCGTTGTCAAAAGGAGTCATGACGTCCAGAATGGTCATATCGCCGGTCTCACGCACGTAAGCGCTGGTGCCTGCGATGAGCCACAGGGGATCGTCATTGAAGCCGCTACCGATGTCGGAGTTACCCTTCTTGGTCAGAGGCTGATACTGATGGTATGCGCTACCGTCCTCAAACTGCGTGGAAGCGATGTCGATGATACGCTCTCTCGCACGATCGGGGATCAGATGTACGAAGCCAAGCAGATCCTGGCAGGAATCTCTGAAGCCCATGCCACGGCCGATACCGGACTCGTAATAGGAAGCGGAACGGGACATGTTGAAGGTTACCATACACTGGTACTGGTTCCAGATGTTTACCATGCGGTTGACCTTCTCGTCCTTGGAGGATACCTGATACTTGGAGAGGAGCTTTGCCCAGTAAGCGTGCAACTCATCCAAAGCCTTCTTAACGTCAGCGGTGGTCGCATAGCGAGCGAGCATCTCATGAGCACGCTTCTTATTGATCACCTGCATTGCTGCGTCTTCCCACTTCTCTTCCTGAGGATTCTCGATGTAGCCGAGAACGAAGACGAAGTCCTTGCTCTCGCCGGGTGCCAGCTCTACGTTCAGCTGCTGACAAGCGATGGGAGACCAACCGCTCGCCATGGAGTTGGTGCACTGACCCTTCTCTACAACCTCGGGATTTGCTGCGCTTCTGTAAGCGCCGAGGAACTCGTCACGGCTCGTGTCAAAGCCTGCAACGGGAGCATTTACGGAGTAAACTGCGTAGTGATTTCTTCTCTCTCTGTACTCGGTCTTATGATAGATCGTGGAACCCTCCACCTCCATCTCGCCGCAGGAAAGAAGTCTCTGGAAGTTCTTCATGTCATCGTCTGCGTTCCAAAGACACCACTCAACGTAGGAGAATACCTTTACGGATTTCTTTTCATTGCTTTCGTTGGTCAGGGTTAGCTGCGTTACCTCGCAGTGATCGTTCATGGGAACGAAAGCGAGCGCGGATGCGGTCAGGCCGTTCTTCTTACCGGTGAAACGGCTGTAGCCGATGCCGTGACGGCACTCGTAGGAGTCAAGCTCGGTCTGGGTAGGCTGCCAGCCGGGATTCCAAACGGTCTCGCCATCCTTAACATAGAAGTACTTGCCACCCATGTCCGTAGGAACGTTATTGTAACGATAACGGGTCAGACGAAGGAGCTTTGCGTCCTTGTAGAAGGTGTAACCGCCCTGCGTATTGGAGATCAGGGAGAAGAACTCGTTGCAGCCCAGGTAGTTGATCCAGGGGAGCGGAGTCTTGGGAGTTGTGATGACGTATTCCTTATTGGCGTCATCGAAATAACCAAATTTCATAGGGTATTCTCCTTTGCATAGATTTGTTTGGTTAGTAAACACATAACTATTAGTAAATTATAACGGAAATGATAGATGTTTTCAAGTGGGGAGGAAAGAAAAACGTTGTTTATAAAAAGTTTATAAAACCTTTCGAATACCATTATTGAGTCTGGGGCGTTACCGTGTTAAGATAGGATTACTTAAGGCGGTGGCATTATGGATAAGACGGAATTTTTGGATCAGCTGCGCATGTCCCTAAGCGGGAAGATGGAAGCGGATCAAGTATCGGACAACTTAAGATATTATGAGGATTACATCGACTCTCAGGTGCGCATGGGATATGCCGAGAGCGACGTGATGTCCAAGCTGGGATCGCCCAGACTCATCGCGCGTTCCATTACGGATGCCTGGATGCAGGGCGCGCCGCAGGAGCCCGCGGACTACCGGGAGAGCAGACCGGAGGCAGAAGAGACTTCTGATCGCGAGAATGGTTTTGGCGCGCAGTTACGTATTCCTTGGCTTGTGAAGTTCTTTACGTTCCCCAAGTGGCTGCGTACGGTTATTGGCGTCAGCGTATTTTTCCTCGTGCTGTGGATTGTTTTTACGATCTTGAAATTCTTGTTCCCGGTCATTATGATGACGGCGTTGGCAGTCTTTCTCATCAAGCTCTTCCGGGACTGGCTGAATTAAATATGCGAAAACTTAGGGGGTGCCGCTTGGCATCCCCTATTTACATCTGAAGGAAAATCCATTATACTAGGTTCAGCATTTGGCGAAAGCAAAGAGGGATCCATGAAGAAATATGAACTGATCGTCCCCTGCCACTTTGGCATGGAGGCCGTACTGAAAAAAGAGATCATAGATTTGGGATACGACGTATCCGAGGTGACGGACGGACGCGTGACCTTCCTTGGCGACGAGGAAGCGGTGGCGCGTGCGAATGTTTTTTTGCGCACTGCGGAGCGCGTTCTGATCAAGGTCGGCTCGTTTATGGCGACGACCTATGAGGAACTGTTCCAAGGAACGAAGGCCATCCCCTGGGAGGAGTACGTTCCCACGAACGGCAAGTGCTGGGTTGCCAAGGCAGCGAGCGTAAAGAGCCAGCTCTTTAGCCCCTCGGACATTCAGCGCATCATGAAAAAGGCCATCGCGGACAGACTTCTGGACGTCTATCGCCTGAACTGGCTCCCCGAGACGGGAGAGAGCTTTCCGCTGCGCGTCTTCCTATTAAAAGATCAGGTGACTATTGGACTCGATACGACCGGAGAATCGCTACATAAGCGCGGCTATCGAAAGCTTACGGCGAAGGCACCCATCGCGGAGAATCTGGCAGCAGCCCTGATCATGCTGACGCCATGGCATGCGGACCGCATTCTTGTGGATCCTTTCTGCGGCAGCGGTACGATCCCCATCGAGGCGGCCATGATGGCAGCCAATATCGCGCCTGGCATGAACCGCGAATTCACGGCCCAAAACTGGGAGCATATCGTCGGGAAGCGCATTTGGTATGACACCGTGGATGAGGCACGGGAAATGGTGGACATGAGCGTCGAAACCGACATTCAGGGCTATGACCTTGACAACGAGATGGTGACCATCGCGCGCGAGAACGCGAAGCTCGCCGGCGTGGAAAAGCTCATTCACTTCCAAAGAAGGGACGTCAAGGACTTAAGCCATCCGAAGAAGTATGGGTTCCTGATCACGAACCCGCCCTACGGCGAGCGACTGCAGGAGAAGAAGGAGATGCCTGCGCTCTATAAAATCCTCGGCGAGCGTTACAAGGCGCTCGATTCCTGGAGCATGTACGTCATTACCGCGTACGAGAACGCCGAGCAGGACATTGGCCGCAAAGCCGACAAGAACCGTAAGATCTACAACGGCATGATGAAGACCTACTATTATCAATTCCTCGGTCCTAAGCCGCCGAAAAGGAGCAACTAACATGTCAAATCAAATCATCTTCGCTACTGGAAATAAGGGCAAAGTCAAAGAAATCGAAATGATCCTCGCGGATGCGGGGTATGAGATCCGTACCATGAAGGAAGCAGGCATCGCGCTTGACATCAACGAAAATGGGACGACCTATGAAGAGAACGCGTTGATCAAGGTGCGCGCGGTTGCGGCACATCCTAATGCGGCTGGCTGCATCGTCATGGCGGACGACTCCGGCCTTGAGGTGGACGCTCTGAACAAAGAGCCTGGCGTGTACTCCGCGCGTTACCTCGGTGAGGACACCCCCTACAGCATCAAAAACGCAGAGATCATAAAGCGCCTTAATGGCGTACCCGATGAGAAGCGCACCGCGCGATTCGCCTGCGCCATCGCGGCGAAATTGCCCGACGGGAGCGAGATCGTGACCAAATCCACCATCGAAGGCCGCATCGGCTATGAGGAGAAGGGTAGCAATGGCTTTGGCTATGACCCCATTTTCTTCTACCCGCCCTACGGAAAGCACACTGCGGAGCTTACCGAAGCGCAGAAGAACGAAGTCAGCCACAGAGGCAAGGCACTTAGACTGATGAAGGAAGAACTAGGAAAGGTTGAGAAACATTGAAGGTTCTGATTGTTAGCGATACACACAGAAGAAATGAGAATTATTTTAAGGTGCTGAAATACCATCCAGACGCGGATGCCATCATTCATTGCGGTGACATTGAAGGCAGCGAGTATGCGCTCGAACAGGCAGCTCCATGCCCAGTCTACATGGTAACTGGCAATAACGATTTCTTTTCCGAACTACCCCGTGAGTTGGAGATCGAGCTCGGTGGCTACAAGATTTGGGTCACGCACGGACATACCTACTATGTTTCCATGAGTAATGAGTATTTGGTACAAGAGGCGGTAGCACGTCATGTCGATATCGTCTGCTTTGGCCATACGCACAAACCATCCGTGACAAAGGAAAATGGCGTTACTCTGATTAATCCCGGCAGTCTCTCTTACCCGAGACAGGACGGCCGCAAGCCTTCCTACTGCATTATGGAAACAGACCGTTTTGGAGATATACACTTTACCATTGCTTATTTAGATTGATAAGATAAGAATGCATGTTGCATAAGATTT
>JAFPRF010000251.1 GCA_017400965.1 Lachnospiraceae bacterium | reverse complement strand
GAGGACGTACTTTGCAAGGCCATTAACGCGGGAGCAGACATGATGATCCTTCCCATTATGACGAACAAGGACATTTTCGCGCAGACAGATGGAGTCGTTGAATTGACGGTGAAGCTGATCAAAGAGGGCAAGATCGATGAGGCAACCGTTGAGGAATCCGTGCGTCGCATTTTGACGCTGAAGGAAAAATATGGACTACTCGAGGGTGACTTTACGGTAACGCAGGAGAAGATCCAAAATGCCGTGGAAACCGTTGGAAGCAAGGCGCATAGGGATTTGGCGTGGGAGCTTGCCGAGCAGGCGCTGACGCTTGTGAAAAATGATGGTCAGGCATTCCCGATAAAGAAGCTAGATGGCGAGGAAACCTTACTTCTTTTTGCAGACAGCTGCGCCAGCCGCGTGGGCTATGGAGACCTTGTGAAGCAGATGCTGGGTGATGATTCGATCACGGTCATGAAAAACACCAGTGACAATAAAGCAGAGTGCCTGAAGGCGGCGAAGAAGGCTAATCACGTGATCTTGGTTTACAGGGATTACAGTGCGGCCTGCCTGGATCCGAGCACGGGAGACGGTTTCTCCTCCGCGGTTTTTGATGAGATCATCAAGGCTTGCCATGCAGATGGAAAACAGGTGATCGTCATTTCGTGTCAGCTGCCCTATGATGCGGCAAGGTTTACGGAAGCGGATGCGATCCTTCTGGCCTATAACTCGAGTGTCATGAGGACCATCCCGAATGAGAGCGGAGAAGGAAGCGGCTACATTCCGAATCTCGCGGCGGCAATCCTTTCCTGCTTTGGAGACAAGGAAGTACAGGGAAAGCTTCCCGTTGATCTGCCGGCTCTGGATGAGAACTATGCGATCACGGATCAAGTCTTATTTGCAAAATAATGTGACAAAAAATAAGCAGGATTTCATAATTATTTACTATTCTTTTTCTGAAGAAAACGATATGATATAGGTAATTCACTGGAACAAGAAACCATCATGCAATTTTTGCGTAAAGATGCATGATATCACAAGACGATTCTCTCAGGAGGAAAAGAATATGGAGAATTTTAGCTTTTATTCACCGACCTATTTTGCATTTGGCAAGGATTCTGAAAAGCAGGCTGGAAGCCTGGTAAGGCAGTTTGGAGGCAGTAAGGTTCTGATCCATTACGGCGGTGGCAGCGTGGTGCGCAGCGGACTTCTTGACAGAGTAAAGCAGTCCCTTGCGGATGCGGACGTTCCCTTTGTGGAGCTCGGCGGCGTAAAGCCCAACCCCAGAAGCGGCCTCGTATATGAAGGCATCGACCTTTGCAAGAAGGAGGGCGTTGACTTTATCCTTGCAGTAGGCGGCGGAAGCACGATCGATTCCTCCAAGGCCATCGCAGCCGGCGTGCTTTATGACGGTGATTTCTGGGATTTCTACAGTGGAAAGCCCATCACACAGGCGCTTCCCGTTGGTACGGTGCTGACGATCGCGGCAGCAGGCAGTGAAGGCAGCCCTGACTCCGTGATCACGAAGGAAGAGGGTATGTTTAAGCGTGGTGCCAGCGGTAATGCGATCCGTCCCAAGTTTAGCATTTTGAATCCCGCGCTGACGCAAACGCTCCCCGCTTATCAGACGGCAGCAGGCGCAACCGACATCATGGCGCACCTTTATGAGAGATATCTGACGAATTCCAAGGAAGTGGAAGTGACCGATCGCCTGATCGAGGCGCTGTTACTTACCATGGTACATGAGACCCCGAGAGTCATTGCCGATCCCGATAATTACGACGCAAGGGCAAACATTATGTGGGCTGGCATGATGGCACACAACAATTCCTGCGGCGTTGGCAGAAGCCAGGATTGGAACAGCCATAACATTGAGCATGAGCTTTCCGCACTGTATGACTGTGCGCATGGCGCGGGACTTGCGGTGACAATGCCGGCGGTATTT
>JAFPRF010000250.1 GCA_017400965.1 Lachnospiraceae bacterium | reverse complement strand
TTCACGGTAGGCGACCCGGCAAGGACAACCCCCGTCTCGCGTTCCAGTGCCACAAGCTCATCATACAGGCGGTCATACTCGAGGTTGCTCATGATCTCGCGATCTTCCGCATAGTACGCTCTCGCCGCACGGCTAAGAAGCTCCGTCAGTTCACGAATGCGCGCGATGCTCTCTTCGTTTGCCTTGTTGCTGTTGTCGTTTCCCATGTTGCTCCCCCTTTCCGCTTTCGCCTTTCCCTACGCGCAGGGCTTCCCAAAGCTTTGCGATTTCTTCCTCCGTCGCCTCGCGGTAGCTCCCCTCGGGGATGTCCCCAAGCTCTAGATTCACCACGCGAAGTCGTATCAGCGTCTGCACGCGATATCCAAGCGCCCTGCACATTCGTCTGATCTGCCGGTTCATGCCCTGCGTCAGCGTAATGTGAAAGGTCTCATTTCCTGTCTTTTTCGTCTTACAGGGTCTCGTTGTCACCCCGAGGTCCTCGAGGTAGATCCCCTCTGCCATTTTCTTTAAGTCTGATGCCAGGATCGGCTTATTGACCGTCACGGCATATTCTTTTTCATGGCCATTG
Source organism: Lachnospiraceae bacterium (assembly GCA_017400965.1). Classification (GTDB taxonomy): domain Bacteria; phylum Bacillota; class Clostridia; order Lachnospirales; family Lachnospiraceae; genus Acetatifactor. The sequence continues at coordinate 2,957 of JAFPRF010000250.1, read as the reverse complement.
GAACCGCGCATCATTTCTTCGATCAGATCGCCGTCATTGGTCAGAAGTAACAGTCCTCTCGAATCCTTATCCAATCGTCCCGCATAGGTCACGCGGATCGGGTAATGCACCTCCGTGCGGATCGTACGCTCGGCGTGTTCATCCTTCTCGGTACAGGTCACGCCCTTGGGCTTATGGTACAAAAGGACCACCTTTTTCTCTTGTGCTTCAACCTTTCTGCCGCGGCAGAAAATCTCCTCGCTTCCATCCACCAGCATGCCCATCTGCGCGGGCATACCATTCACGAGAACAAGTCCGTCCGCGATCAGCTGGTCCGCTTCCCTTCGGGAGCAAACGCCGCAGGAAGCCAGATATTTATTGAGTCTCGTTAATTCCATGTCTCCAGCTCCTCCAGCATGCGGATCGGCGGAATACCTTTCCCTTCCTCCAGCCCGCGCTTCGCCGTCTGATCAGCGAGTTCATTGTATTCCACTTTCGTATGCGCCGCCACCTTGTGAAAACCAATTTGGATCTGCTGTCCCCACTGCCGCATGGCCGCCGCATATTTTTGCGTGTGTTCCTTTTTTGCCTTCCAAGCACCGCTCACCCACTTTTCGATCCCCTCGTAGTCATAGTAGATCTCGATGGCGGAAAAGCCGTTTTTCATGGCGGTCTTTACGGCGTACATGGCGCCGAGCATCTCCCCCGTCACGTTGCGCATGGAGACGGTTTCGGGATTTTCCCCGTTGCCCATGGCGAGATAAATGCTCCCCCAGGGCGGCAAAAAAACACAGCCGAAGGCATAGCGCTTCATGTCATCATTATAGCTTCCGTCCACGTAGGCCGTTAAAGTCTTGCCCGCATTTGACGCCTGATCCATCGTGCTTTCCTCCTGACTGGTTGAATACTATCGCATAATTATGCAAAGGTGCCAAGTTGTCAGAAAGCCCACGGCGTAGCATTCGTGCGCGTGGGCCTTTCTAATCCTAGGCTTTTTATTCGTTAATCGCCTTCTTGATGGCTGCCATCAGCTCCTCATAGTCTCGTAAGCGGGAAGCTCAGGATGATCCGCCTTGATCTGCTCCGTGCTCTTGAACAGGAACCCTGCCTTGCTGGCGAGGATCATGCCGAGATCATTATGGCTGTCGCCGCTGGCGATGGTCTCAAAACCGATGGACTGCAGCGCTTTCACGGTGGTGAGCTTGCTCTGCTCGCAGCGCATCTTAAAGCCGGTGATCTCTCCGTTTTCGCCAACGATCAGTTCGTTACAGAAGATTGTGGGCCAGCCGAGCTTTTTCATCAAAGGTCCGGCGAACTGGGAGAAGGTGTCGCTGATGATGATCACCTGGGTCATGCTGCGAAGCTCATCGAGGAACTCCTTTGCGCCAGGCATGGGATCGATCTTTGCGATGGTCTCCTGAATCTCCTTCAGGCCAAGGCCATGCTCCTTCAGGATGCCAATTCTCCACTTCATCAATTTATCGTAATCAGGCTCGTCACGGGTGGTTCTGCGAAGCTCAGGGATGCCGCTTGCCTCAGCAAATGCGATCCAGATTTCCGGTACGAGTACGCCCTCTAAGTCCAAACAAACAACGTTCATGTCAATTCCTCACTTTCTTTTGCCTACAAACAACCTTCAGTATAACACGTTCTACGCGTGAACGCAAGGATGCAAAAATCATCGAAGAAACGGTTGAATAATCCCGAGAAAAAAGGTATAATAACCTCAAGAATTTTCTTCGAAAGGAGCTCATCAAATGGACATGAACAACTCAGGATTTCCCACAAACGAAATAGAAGCTTTGGCACTTCTCTACCTGCAGCATCAAAGCCTTTCCGGTCTTGCTCCGGAAGAGATCTATGACAAGTTTGCTGATGCCATGAAGAGAATCGCTAAGCAGAAGGAAGAAAGCCAGAAGGAATCTGACGGCAGCTACTAAGTTCTTACAACCTAACTTCATAGGAACAAAAAACAGGCGATGAGGAATTCCTCACCGCCTTTTCCTATGCCTTTTATCTGTAATACTTCTTCATCCACTCAGGATCGTCAAAGCTACTCTTATCAGACATCTGGATCCAAGTACACATATCGTCTGCCAGCTCCATGATCACGTCGGAGAGCTCCAGATTCTTCTTCCACTTCTCCTCCATGGCCTCATAGCCAACCAGTGCGCCAAGGATATTGCCCGCAATGGCACCGGTCGAATCGCTGTCGCCCGCGTGGTTGACTGCCGCGATAATGCCCTCAGAGAAGTTGTCCTGATGGCGGAGCGCACAGTATACTGCGATTGCCAGCGTCTCCTCTGCCACCCAGCCTTCGCCGATCTCACGGATGTTCTCGGCATCGGTCTTGTCGTTTTCTGAAAGCGTGATCGCCAGGTCGATGATGTCCGCGAACTCATTCAGGTGCTCGTCGCCCTTAAAGAGCTCCATCATCTTCTCCAGTGCTTCCACAACGATCTGCTTTAAGGTCAGCTGCTCCTTCGGGAAAACGATGCGGTTGATAATGTGTGTCAGCATGGCTGCAGGCATATAGCCAAGGGAATTGCCATGAGTGATCGCCGCGATCTGCGCCGCCTCAGAATCCAGGCGAAGCGTATTCATCTTATGATACATCAGGCCCATGGGAGCGATTCTCATTACGCCGCCACAGCCCTTACTGTTGTTTACAATGTCCTTCGTATAATCCTCTGCAAAGTAGGTCGCGTTCTTACGGATCTTCAATGCGGAGAGGCAGGTGTTTCCAGGGAGTCTTCTGCAGTAGAGCTCCGGCACGTTGGAAAGCCAGGTCACGTACTGCGGTACGGGTGTCTCAGGATTGTTCATCGCCTCGCAGTACTCCTCATAGCTCATCTCCTGCGTTCTCAGCCAGTCCTGATAAGCCAGGGCAACATAGCTTCTGGGCCATACCTGAATATTGCCGATCTTTGCCTTTGTGTCTGCCACAAGAAGGCCATTGGCGGTAAACAGCGTCATCT
>JAFPRF010000249.1 GCA_017400965.1 Lachnospiraceae bacterium | reverse complement strand
GGAATATGCAGGTATCGATTTTGATCAGGTAGCTACAGACGAGGAAGCAAAGGCACTTGCTAAGGAGCGTCATATAGAGTATGAGGAGCGCCACACCAAGGGCGACATCGTAAACCTCTTCTTCGAGGAGTACTGCGAGAAGAACCTGATCCAGCCTACCTTTGTCATGGATCATCCCATTGCCATTTCGCCCCTCACCAAGAAGAAGCCTTCTGATCCCGAGAAGGTAGAACGCTTCGAGCTCTTCATCAATACCTGGGAGATGTGCAACGCTTACTCCGAGCTGAATGATCCCATCGACCAGAGAGAGCGTTTTGCCGCTCAGGATGCTGCCTTCGCAGCAGGCGATGAGGAAGCAAACCACACCGACGAAGACTTCCTGAATGCACTGGAGATCGGTATGCCTCCCACAGGCGGCATTGGCTACGGCATCGACAGACTCGTGATGCTCCTGACCGACAGCCCTGCCATACGTGATGTCCTATTGTTCCCGACTATGCGAAGCATGAAGAAGTAAACCCCTTATTTTATAAGGCTTTGACGATGGTACGAAATGAATTTGACAACAAATTGACAACAATTCCACTGGAATTGTCAAAGAGTCATAAGGAATGACAAGTTGTTAAGAAAAAAATCAGCAAGGAAATAGGAACCTAAAACGGGCCGCTTTTTTGAAAGAAATTTCAGAAAAGCGGTCTTTTTCTATTTATGGCGATACGCGGAATCCAAACAAATCAAAATAGGAGGAAAATCAAAATGGAAGATCAGTATTATGACATTGAGAGAAGAACGGCCATCAAGGAAGAAGCAAGAATGTTTCGCAGGAGATTTTTAACCTATGAGCAGGCAGAATTGATCTACAGCATGTCCCACAGGAAGATCAGGGACATTGCGGAAGCTGCCGGAGCGGTTTATCGGATCAACGATGTGAGTGTTTTGATCAATCGGGAAATCTTTGATGCGTTTTTGGAACAGTTCAGGCAACCTGCCAAAAGCGGCGTGAAGATATAAGAAGGAAGGTGATGGGATGGCTGGACAGGCATGGAAGTATTCTCATCAGCTTGACGAGAGAGACCTCGCCTTTTTGCAACATGATTTTATAACGATTCCCATGGGCATGGAGTATTACGGCTTCAGCGAGAGACCGCTCATCAGAATGGCCAAGGAAGCAAATGCATTTTATAAAATCGGTAAAATGACCAGAATTAACAGAAATGCTTTTGATGCGTACCTAAGAGAGCAACGGAAGGTTCCGAGAGTAGGAGGTAAGCTATGCGCGAAGTCATAAATAATAGAAGTGATGAAACATCTGGCTTACAAGGGATTCCGTCGACGATGGATGAAATTGCGCTGAATTTGATCCGGCCGTTTAAGAATCATCCTTTCAAGGTACAGGATGATGACAAGATGCAAGATTTTGTGGAAAGCGTATTACAGCAAGGCATTTTGTCCCCCGTGATCGTACGACCAATCGGCAACGGAAAAAGAGTTTTTATATGGAGAAATATCAAAACAGTTTGGCATGGACATTGAAGACGTAGAGAAATTTGTTTGCTCTGCGGTAAAGAAGAGTCTTGATGATTTTTAGGACAGGAGATGAATAAAAATGTTTGAAAAGGGAGACCTGATTTTATATGGTACTAACGGACTTTGTGATATCACAGATGTAACGACAGTTGATATTCCCGGAATAGACAAGGATACATTGTCTTAACTCAGTAGCCGGCTACATGTGCTACAACTGTAAAAAACTGCTCCAAAGTGCATTTGGAGTGTTGTAAAAAACTGCTCCAAAGTATATTTAGAGTGTTGTAAAAAACTGCTCCAAAGCGCAATTTGAGTGTTGTAAAAAACTGCTCCAAATGTTATTATAGAAACATAAGGAGGCGGCGTTATGTTTAGAAGAAAGGTTTATGACGCTCTGAAAGAGTGGAAAGAGAAATATTCCAGAAATTATGCTGCCATGCTGGAGGGGGCACGGCGTGTCGGTAAATCAACGGTTGCCGAGGAATTTGCCAAGAACAATTTCCGTTCTTATGTCAAGATCGATTTTGCTAATGTCGAGAAAGAGGTTCTGGAAGTTTTTGATGATATAGCATCTTTGGACTTGTTCTTTTTAAGACTTCAGACCGCAACAGGGGTAACGCTGTATCAGGGAGAATCCGTCATCATATTTGATGAGATACAGAAAGCACCCCGTGTGAGACAGGCAATCAAATATCTTGTGGCGGATGGACGATACAGCTACATTGAGACTGGTTCCTTGATAAGCATTAAAAAGAACGTGAAAGATATCGTGATACCGTCGGAAGAGCATTTTATTCAGGTATATCCAATGGACTATGAAGAGTTTTTGTGGGCAACGGGCAATGATACTTACAATGTACTGAGACAGTTGTATCAGACGAACAAGCCTGTCGGTGAAAGCCTTAACAGAAAGCTTATGCGGGATTTCCGGATTTATATGGCTGTAGGAGGAATGCCTCAGGCAGTAGAGGCATATGTCAATGGTAAGAATTTTGAAGAGATTGACAAGGTAAAGCGAACAATACTGAAACTCTACGAAGAGGATTTTTACAAGATCGACGCAAGCGGGCGTTTATCGAAGATGTATAATTCAATCCCAAACCAGCTTGCCACAAATAAAAAGAGATATATCATATCCAGTGCAACAGGAAAGAGAACGACGAATAAGGATAAAGAGATCTTTTCAGAGCTTTTGGATTCAAAGACTGTGCTGATATCCTATAATGTTATGGATCCGAATGTATCGCTCGGGGCTACTGCTGATGATGAGTCGTATAAGCTTTATCTGTCAGATACGGGATTGTTTACTACACTGCTTTTTAATTCCGTGGATAAAATATATACAAAGATATACAGTAAGCTTCTTTCCGATAAGTTGGATGCCAATCTTGGATATCTTTACGAGAATGCTGCCGCTCAAATGATTGTTGCCAGTGGGAACAGGCTTTTTTACCATACGTGGAAAAAGGATGATGATGTCCATTTTTATGAGGTCGATTTTCTTATAGCATCTAATGCTAAGATAGTACCGATAGAGATTAAATCATCCAACGTAAATACACATAAATCAATATCCGCCTTTTGCAAAAAGTATTCTAAGAAAGTGTACAGGCAATATCTTTTTTCACAGAAGGATGCCGGTCATTTGGAACAGCTGATATTCAAACCGATCTATATGTTGCCGTTTGTTTTAGAAGAACTTTCCAGTCAATAATGTAATTTATTTAGTTTGGATGGTGCGTGAATTATGAGAGTAATCAACTATTTTGATAGCGACTGGCAGAGCCATTGGCTTGATGAGATCAAAAGAGGCGACTGGGGTGCTGCCAAGTTTCTGTATGAGTTGCTGAGCAAAGGAACTTTCTTTGATGCTGCAGGTGAGAAGTCAAAGGTTCTGTTGCTTACGGACGGTGATGAACTGATCTCTTTTTGCACTTATGCTGAAAAAGACGATATTCAACCCACAGAGCTTACACCGTGGATGGGATTTGTTTATACATTTCCGGAGCATAGAGGGCATCATTACGTGGGACTCCTTATGGAAGAGGTAGAAAGACTTGCAATTAAAGAGGGCGTGTCAGAAGTTTATATCTCTACAAACCATATCGGACTCTATGAGAAGTATGGCTGTGAGTTCAAAACAGAAATGAATGACATGAACGGAGAACTTTCCAGAGTATATGTGAAGCTTATTAGGAAACAGGAGAGATTATGAAAAAATACAGGTTGCCAATAATAATGCTGGCGGTATTTGAGATAGTGGCCGTGATGCTGTGGCTGACCAAGGATAACCTGTTTTATCTGTTCAACTTCAGCTACATAGGCTTATCCATATCGCTGGGAGTTTTTCTTTTCATAAGGAAATACAAATATGCCAGACGCATAGTACAGCTGCTTGTTGGTATATATATGCTGATATATCTGGGACTCATCTGTCGGGAAAACATGCAGATCGAGGGATTCTGGTATTATCTCTTTACGGGTGTCTTTGAGGCGGCTACTATACATTATGCTGTTGCAAAGATATTCGGCCCGCTTATATTCGGGCGGGGATGGTGCGGATACGCCTGCTGGACGGCGATGGTGCTGGATTTTCTCCCGTATAAGGAGCCAAAGGAACCAAGGAAGAAACTGGGGTGGATCCGGTATATAACCTTCACCCTGTCACTGGTGTTCGTAGCAGCGTTGTTTCTGGCAAAAGTCGGGAATATAGAGCGTATTATGTTTTGGGCGTTTGTTATAGGGAATATGGCATATTACGGAATCGGTATAGTACTGGCATTTGCTTTTAAGGACAACAGGGCGTTTTGTAAATACATCTGTCCGATAACGGTTTTCTTAAAACCGATGAGTTACTTTTCTCTGATACGGATAAAGTGTGATAAGGAAAAATGTATATCCTGCGGTAAATGCAAGCGGATTTGTCCGATGAATGTGGATGTGACGGACAATTCAAGAAGACGCGAGAATGGAACGGAGTGTATTCTGTGCATGGAATGTGTGAAAAACTGTCCAAAGAACGCACTTTGAATTACAGTATTAGGGCTTGTCTTCGGGCAGGAAGAGCTCTTCCATGGAAACGTTTAGGTACTTGGCGATCCGAAAGGCCATGTCCAGGTCGGGCTCTCTGGTCTCACTTTCATATCGGCTGATGTCGATGGGGCTGCAGTTGACGCCGATTGCCAGATCGCGTTGCAGGAGTTTTTTCGCTTTTCGTATTTTTCGGATGTTGTTCTTCATGGGCGACCTCCGATCAAACGCTACTCGAGTACCTTACCAAAGATGGTAACGGCGTCATTTAAGCCAATGCGAATGGGGGCGTATTTCTCGTTTAAGGAAACGAGGAATACGCCTTTTTTGCTGCGCTGAAACTTCTTGCAATAAGCGTTGCCGTTTAGGCAGAAAATCCCTATTTCGCCGTTTAGGAGAGTGTCCTGTTGGCGCACCCAGACGATCTGGTGGTTGACGAATTTTGGCTCCATGCTGTCGCCGGACAGACGTACGCCAAAGGTGGCGTCAGCGGGGACTTCGGCGCCTGCCTCGTACCACTCGTAATCCTCACCGTCAAGAAAGTTACCCGTTCCGGCGGATGCCATTTCCTTAAAGAGCTTGATCTTTCTCTTTGCAAAGGGAAGGATCTCTGCTTCGGGTTTGTCGTATAAGTGAGAGGCCAGCAAAAGCGCTATGTATTCGAAGGCTTTTTGCTTGCCCTGCTCATTTAGGCCTTCCATGGGATCAGGCTTTTCTATTTTGTACGGATTTGCGCCAATGCATTCCTCCAAAAGGTCGGGGATTTCCAAAATCTGGCAAAGCGCAAGGAGCGTTTTCGCCGGAAGGTCCGCCTTGTCCTTTTCCCAGGCGGAAACGGATTTGTAAGTTACCTGAATGTTCCTGAGATGGAGCTTTTCCGCAAGCTGCTGCTGCGTGAGCTTCTTTTTTCTTCTGTAGGATGCAATTACCTGTCCGATCGTCTGCATGTTGGCCTCCTTTTTTGGACCTTCTCTCCATGTACAGAATACCACGTGCCTTCAAAAAGGGCAACAAAAATCTAGTAAAAATAGAAAAGTTGCCAATTTGGAAATTGAAATCTAAGTAAAATGGATTTATACTGACTCGTAAGAAGGAGGTGACGCGATGGGCAGAACAATATTGCACGTGGATTGTAATTGCTTTTATGCTTCGGTGGAACTGCTGCACCACCCGGAGCTGCGCGGAAAGCCCGTCGCGGTTGGCGGGGATCCAGAGGCGCGGCACGGTATCGTGCTGACGGCCAGCTATGAGGCGAAGCATAGGGGCGTAAAGACCGGCATGGCTCTCTGGCAGGCGAAGCAGGCCTGTCCCGAGGTTATTTTCCTGCCGCCAAGGATGGATCTTTACCTGCGCTTTTCGAGGATGGCGAATGAAATTTACGCGCAGTACACGGATCTCGTGGAACCCTTTGGCATTGATGAAAATTGGCTGGACGTGACGGCGAGCGCGGGGATCAAGGGAGACGGCATGACGGTCGCACGGGAGATCAGTGACCGCGTTAAGCGGGAGCTTGGCATTACCGTGAGCATTGGCGTATCGTTTAACAAGATTCTGGCAAAGCTCGGGTCCGATTACAAGAAGCCTGACGCGATCACGGGGATGCGCGAGTGGGAGTTTCGGGAAAAAGCCTGGCCGTTGCCGGCATCCGACCTTCTGTACGTGGGGAGGAGCACGACGGCAAAGCTGTATAAGCTGGGGATCCTGACGATCGGAGATCTGGCGAACGCCCCGGAGGAGCTGCTGCACGCTCACCTGGGAAAGATGGGGAGCATCCTCTGGGTATTCGCAAATGGGTACGATGATTCGCCGGTAAAAGCCGAGAACGTGCACGCGCCGATCAAGTCCATCGGCAACAGCACAACAACGCCCAGGGACCTCGAAAACGATCAGGACGTCAAGATCGTGTTGTACCTTCTCGCGGAGAGCGTCGGAAGGCGGCTAAGGGAGAACGGGTTTCGATGCCGCGTTGTGGAGGTCAGCGTGCGCGACAATGAGCTGTACTGCTTTACGAGGCAGCATAAGCTAGACTACGCGACCAACGCAACGGGAGAGATCGCCGAGGAAGCGTATCGGATCTTTCTGGAGAATTATGACTGGACAAAACCGATCCGGAGCGTTGGCGTTCGGGGCTCGGATCTTGTGAATGACAATTACTGGGAGCAACTGGACCTGTTTTCTAGCGTGGAGCGCAGGGAGCGGCTAAGGAAGATGGATGCGGCGCTTGACGACATACGGAGGCGCTTTGGGTTCTTTGCGGTGCAAAGGGGACTCATGCACTGTGATAAGGGCTTGGCGGGACTGGACGCAAGGGAGGAGCACACGGTGCATCCCCACGGATATTTTGGATAGAAGGAGGCGAGGAAAATGAGTGATGCAAAGATTTACGTGGACGTGAAGGCGAAGTTTTCGAAGGACGGAAAGCTGACGCCGACCAGCATTGTTTGGACGGACGGCAGGGAGTATGAGATACAGCGCGTGAAGGACGTATGCAGGGCGGCAAGCCTTCGGGCCGGCGGAGCGGGCATTCGGTACACCTGCATCATATCGGGCAGGGAAAGCCATTTATACTACGAGGACAACAACATGTGGTTCGTGGAGCGAAGGTAAGGATTGATTTTTCTGGCGATATGGAGTAGCATAGTGGAACGAAAGATTTTGAAGGAAGACAGGTTGGAAAAATCATGAAAAAGAAGCTATTGGTAATGTTGATCGCTGCATGCGTGCTGGCTGGTTGTGGCAGTGGCAACGCATCCAAGGAAGATGATCTCGGGATCGAAGTGCAGAAGATTTCCTCAGAGGCTGGTTCACAGGAAGATGCGAAGAAGGCCGTAAGCGCTTTGACGGCTGAGCAGGCAAAGGCTGCGATCGAGAAATATTGTTATGCGAGCAACCCTGACTTACAGGGCATTGTGGATGCCGGCGAGTATCCCGTGTACTGGGAGGTTGAGTCTGAGAACGAGAATGAGATCGTCATTCTTTACAGATCCTACACTGGCGCGCAGGTGCGTTATTACGTGAATCCCGCAACGGGCGAGACCTACGTGACCGAATTTGTGCCCGGCGTGATGGAAGAGGAAGAAAAATCCGCAGAAACCCTGAACGCAAGGGATTATTTGAAGTAGGTTACCTCTGATTTGGGGTCACGGAATTCGATAAATTCGCGAATTTTTATAGAAAAACAAGATAAAATTGGGGATACGACGCAGCTCTTTTCTGCTTCTTTACAACTCCTGTCACGCGCGGTACGATAATACATGTAATTACTCAGAACGCACATGCGAAAGGAGCAAAGCAATGTTTGAGATCAAAGGAAAAGTGAATACTGCCCTCTGCTACGCGGCGGTGGTGGAGGAGGAAGCAATTGAGCAGATCCGACGCATGTGCGATTATGAGTTCACAAGGGATTCGAAGGTTCGCATCATGCCGGACGTACACGCGGGGAAGGGTTGCACCATCGGTACGACCATGACGGTCGTGGACAAGGCAGTTCCCAACATCGTTGGCGTGGACATCGGCTGCGGCATGTACACCGTAAATCTCGGCAAGGCGGACATTGACTTAGAGAAGTTCGACGAGGCAGCGCACTTTATTCCTTCGGGGATGAACGTGTGGGAGGGCAGACAGGAGAAGTTCGACCTGACCGGCCTTCGCTGCTATAGGGAATTAAAGGACACCAAGCGCCTCGAGCGTTCCTTGGGGACCCTCGGCGGCGGAAACCATTTCATCGAGATCGACCGCGCGGCTGACGGTACCAATTACCTCGTGATCCATTCGGGGAGTCGTAACCTCGGAAAGCAGGTGGCGGAGCACTACCAGACCCTCGCGATCAACTTAAGCCGCGGCTACGGGGATTACCTCGAAAAACGCGACGAGATCATCCGTACCTACAAGGAGCAGGGGCGTAAGTCCGAGATCCAGGCGGCCTTAAAGGAGCTGCATTTTCAGGTGTATGGGGGCGAGACGCCCATCCCTGAGGATCTGTGCTACTTAGAGGGTAAGTACTTGGAGGATTACCTCGCGGACGTGGTGATCTGCCAGCGCTTCGCGCGCAGAAGCCGCGAGAAGATGGCGGAGATATTGCTTGAGCGCACGGGGATCGCGGGAGGCGAGGCCTTCCATACGATCCACAACTACATCGATACCGATGAGATGATCCTGCGTAAGGGCGCGATCGCGGCGCACAAGGGCGAGAAGGTCTTGATCCCGATCAACATGCGAGACGGGAGCGTTCTCGCGATCGGCAAGGGCAACCCTGAGTGGAACTACTCGGCACCGCACGGCGCAGGCCGCGTGATGAGCCGCGGAAAGGCGAGAAATACGCTTTCTCTCGAGGAATACCAGGAGACCATGAAGGGGATCTACACGACCTCCGTGAACGAGAATACCCTCGATGAGGCGCCCATGGCGTACAAGTCCCTTGCGGACATCATCGACGTCATCGCGGACTCCGTGGACGTCATCGACGTCATGAAGCCCATCTACAATTTCAAGGCATCCGACTGAGTGCTTCGGCACCTGTTCGGCAATAAAAGCGGCACCGTCTGGTGCCGCTTGTTTTCTTGACGAAAAGGCCCCTTCGTGATAAAGTAGAAGGTGGATGATTTTTTGCAAAAAGGAGCGTATTCCAAATCATGGCAGAGAAAAAGATCAAGTTTCATTTACCTGGTTTAAGCTTTAACTTTCCCATCAATATGCTGTTTGTGGATCTAATGAAAAGAAAGCCCGAGTTCTTCAGAGAGGGCGTTGAGGTTGGATCCTTTTTTGGCGAATTTCCGACGTCGCTTTGGAATGGCGGGCGCTTTAGCTACGGCGTGCAATGCCCCGAGGATATGGTCAGATATGCCGTAAAGACCATCAATGAACTGGGCATTCCCGTAAGATATACCTTTACCAACCCGATCATTTTTGAGGAGGATCTGGCGGACCCGTATTGTAACTTCTGCATGCAGGTGGGCGACAACGGCATGAACGAGGTCATGATCCTGTCTCCCATTTTGGAGAAGTACATCCGCGAGAAGTATCCGAGCTACAAGCACAACAGCTCCACCTGTAAGGAGATCAAGGACATCGACAAGCTCAATGAGGAGCTGAAGAAGGACTACTACCTTGTGGTGCTAGACCAGAACCTGAATCGCAATTTCGACTTTATCGATAAGATCGAGGATAAGGAGCGCATTGAGCTCCTCGTCAATTCCTGCTGCGGCGAGAACTGCGTGCGCCGTGCGGAGCATTATCGCGTGATCTCCGCGCAGCAAAGAGTCGTGTTCGCAAACCGCGAGATCATCGGCCATGGCAAGGACATTCATGAAGTATTGGAGAGCCTTCCGGATTACGTAAAGGAGCGCCTGCCGAAGAGCGCGAAGGAAGGGAAATTTGAAAAGGATCCGATGGGAAGAGAGTATCTGCCCCTGCCGGAGTGGCGCTGCGAGTACGGCGAGTACAATACGCCCTACAGCATCCGCAACAACATCAATTACATCCCTGCTGAGGATGTGTGGAACAAGTACGTGCCCATGGGCTTCTCGAACTTTAAGATCGAGGGCAGAACTGGTAACGTCTTTTCCGTTGTTGACAATTACGTAAATTACATGTGCACGCCTGAGGGCCGTGACGAAGCGAGATATACGATGCTGACCCAGTTAAAGGGCCAGGGCATCATTGGCGTAAACCGTACCTGGTGGGTGAAGCCGCAGGCACCGAGAAGATAGTGACGAGCGTTTGCAAACGGGAGGAATCCTATGAAAAAACGTATCAAATTAAAGGGCAGGCTCCAGTTCTTTACGCACTTTAGCTTTTACCTTGGGGCGTTGCTCGCAGCGGTGGACCTGGCCGTCTTCATGTTGAACGTGCGCGCCGGGCTGCTCCTTTTGGGATATACGGTCTTTTACTTTGGCGTGACCATTACCCTGTATTTTTACAATAAGCCCGTGATCATGAACGAGCTCGTGAGCTTTGCGACCGAGTATGGACAGATCCAGCGGCAGCTCCTGCGCGAGCTGGACATCCCGTACGCGCTGCTTGACGACGGCGGCAGAGTCATTTGGACGAACGCCGCGTTTGAAAGCGTCGTGCATCAGCCCAAGGGCTATAAGAAGTCCATTACGGCCCTGTTCCCGACGATCACGCGGGACAAGCTCCCGGATGACAACGGCTTGGACGAGGCACAGTATGAGCTGCACTATGAAGAGAGCGTGTACATGGCGAAGTTCCGTAAGATCCCGCTGCGGGAGATGGCGGAGCACAGCGAGATCATCGACGTGGAGGGCTATGACGGATATCTGATCGCCGTGTATCTCTTCGACGAGACCGCGCTTCGCATCGCATTGCAGGAACTCGATGACCAGAGCCTGGCAGCAGGCATGATCTACCTCGATAACTACGAGGAAGCCCTTGAGAGCGTCGAAGAGGTCCGCAGATCCCTTCTGACCGCACTGATCGACCGAAAGATCAATAAGTACATTTCTTCCCTCGACGGCATCAGTAAGAAGCTGGAGAAGGATAAGTATCTGATCATCCTGCGCAAGAAGGCGATCACGCAGCTGCAGGAATCGCGTTTTGACCTGCTCGAAGAGGTTAAGACCGTAAACATCGGTAATGAGATGGCAGTGACCATCAGTATCGGCATTGGCTTAAACGGCCTATCCTATGCGCAGAACTACGAGTTTAGCCGTAACGCCATCGACCTTGCGCTGGGCCGCGGCGGCGACCAGGCCGTGATCAAGACGCCTGACAGCATCACCTACTATGGCGGCAAGAGCCAGCAGGTGGAGAAGAACACCCGCGTGAAGGCGAGGGTAAAGGCGCATGCACTGCGCGAGATCATTACGGCGAAGGACCGCGTGCTCGTCATGGGACACCGCATGCCCGACGTGGACAGCTTTGGTTCGGCCGTGGGTATTTACCGCATTGCGAAGGCATTGGACCGTAAGGCCAACATCGTGCTCACCGAATCGACGAGTGCGATCCAGCCATTAGTTGACCTGTTTAGAAGCAATCCGGATTATGACGAGGACATGATCATCACGGGTTCCCAGGCACTCGAGCTTGCGGAAGCCAATACGGTGCTTGTTGTCGTTGACGTGAATAAGCCCTCCATTACGGAGTGCCCCGAGCTCCTTCGGTATTGTAAGTCCGTGGTGGTGCTCGATCACCACAGGGCCGGCACGGAGACGATCGAGAACGCGACGCTGTCCTACGTGGAGCCGTATGCGTCCTCAGCCTGTGAGATGGTTTCCGAGGTGCTGCAGTACATTTCTGACGGCATCAAGATCCGTCCGGAGGAAGCGGACAGCATGTACTCAGGTATCATGGTGGATACCAATAATTTCGTGACAAAGACGGGCGTGCGTACCTTCGAAGCAGCAGCTTACCTGCGTCGAAGCGGCGCCGACGTAACGAGAGTCCGCAAGCTCTTTAGAGAGGATGCGGAGGAATACAAGGCGAGAGCGGATGCCGTGAGCCAGGCGGAGATTTACCGCAAGGCCTTTGCCATTTCCATTTGTACGGCGGACAATCTGCCCGCGCCTACGGTCATTGGCGCGCAGGCTGCGAATGAGCTCCTGAACATCAAGGGCGTGAAGGCAAGCTTTGTACTTACCGATTATCAGGGAAAGATTTACATCAGTGCCCGTTCCATCGATGAAGTGAACGTACAGATCATCATGGAGCGCATGGGCGGCGGCGGTCACATGACGGTGGCGGCCTGCCAGATGGAAGGTGCCGGTTTGGAGGAAGCCATTGCGGCGCTGAAACAGACATTAGACGAAATGCTAGACGGAGGAGAGATTTGACATGAAGATCATTTTATTACAGGATGAGAAGAAACTTGGAAAGAAGGGTGACGTGATCGAGGCGAGCGAGGGCTACGCGCGCAATTACATCCTTCCTAAGAAGATCGGCGTAGAGGCTACGGCCAAGAACATGAATGACTTAAAGCTGCATAAGGCAAACGAGGAGAAGAAGGCAGCGGAGCTCTTGGAGCAGGCACAGACACTGGCAAAGGACTTGGAGCAGAAGCAGGTGGTCGTAAAGATCAAGGCAGGCGAGGGCGGTAAGACCTTCGGCTCCGTATCCACGAAGGAGATCGCGGCCGCATTAAAGGAGCAGCACGGCGTGGAAGTTGATAAGAAGAAGATCGTACTTCCCGAGAACCTGAAGAATTTTGGAACCTATGAGGTAGTCTTGAAGCTCCATCCGGCAGTGGCCGCAAAGCTGAGCGTCAAGGTGACGGAGGAATAAATGCCTGGAATAGACGAGAACGTGATCAAAAGGATCATGCCCAATGACCTGGCGGCAGAGCAAAGCGTGATCGGCGCGATGCTGCTGGATGCCAACGCCATTACCACGGCGGCGGACATCCTGACGGGCGATGATTTTTACAATAAGCAATATGGCGTATTGTTCGAGACCATGTTGGAGCTTCGAAACAGCGGAGCGCCGGTAGATCCCGTAACGCTCCAGGCAAAGCTCAAGGAGAAGGACGTACCTCCCGAGGTGAGCAATCTGGAGTTCCTTATCGACATGCGTGACGACGCCATCACGCCGGTACACATCAAGCAGTACGCGACGATCGTGTATGAGAAGTCGATGCTGCGGAAGATGATCCGGATCAACGAGGAGATCGCAAACTCCTGCTACGCAGGCAAGGAGAAGATGGAAGGGATCCTCGAGGATGCGGAGAAGCAGGTCTTCCAGCTGGCACAGCAGAGAAACACGGGCGAATTTGTTCCGATCCGTCAGATCGTGAACAACGCCATGGACAAGATCGACAAGGCATCGAAATTAAGCGGCTACGTCACGGGCGTGGCAACCGGGTTCATCGACCTGGATTACCGCACGGCCGGCATGCAGCCCTCTGACCTTGTCCTCATCGCAGCGCGTCCTTCCATGGGAAAAACGGCGTTTGCCTTAAACATCGCACAGAACGTAGCCTTCCGCCAGAAGAAGTGCGTTGCCATCTTCAGTCTGGAAATGAGTAAGGAGCAGCTCGTCAATCGTATGTTCTCGCTGGAGTCCAACGTAGACGCGCAAAAGCTCCGTACCGGACGACTCGAGGATAATGAGTGGGAGAAGCTGATCGAGAGTGCGGCGGAGATCGGAAGGTCGAACCTGATCATCGACGATACGCCGAGTATTTCCGTATCAGAGCTTCGCTCCAAGTGCCGTAAGTTCAAGATGGAGCATGACCTTTCCATGATCATCATCGACTATCTGCAGCTGATGAGCGGTAGCGGAAAGAACGAGTCCCATCAGCTCGAGATCGCGGAGATTTCGAGAAACCTAAAGGCAGTGGCGAGAGAGTTGAACGTGCCAGTTCTGGCGCTGTCACAGCTTTCCCGAGGCGTAGAGGGAAGACCGGACCACAGACCGATGCTATCCGACCTGCGTGACTCCGGAGCCATCGAGCAGGATGCCGACGTGGTAATGTTTATCTATCGTGATGATTATTACCATCCTGACACGGAGAAGAAGGGGATTTCCGAGATCATCGTAGCGAAACAAAGAAACGGCCCCATCGGGACCGTCGAGTTGGCATGGCTGCCTGAGTATACAAAGTTCGCAAATCTGGACAAGAGAAAGTCCGGCAACCAAGAGTAGAAACACCATTGGGGACGGTTCTTTTTGACTCATTTCAAATGAGTCAAAAAGAACCGTCCCCAATGCGTCTGGAATTATTCCTCTTCGATCGTACCAACGGGGCACTGACCTGCACATGCACCACAGCTGATGCACTTATCAGGATCAATCTCAAACTTGCCGTCGCCCATGCTGATCGCACCAACAGGACACTGAGCCTCGCAAGCACCACAAGCTACGCAGCTGTCACCAATCTTAAATGCCATTTTCAATTACCTCCTTCTACTCATGCAACAAGCATATGCTCGTTCTAGGTTTATTCTATTATAAGTCGTTTCCAATTTCAATAAAAATTTGATAAAATTTGATCACTGGTGAACAATTCCCAGTTCCTCACGGCGCTTTTTGATGCCGCGGATGATGGCCGCCTTCTTGTCGAGGAGCTTATCCTTGTCCATGGCGGGCACGCCCTTTAGGCGATATTCGATGCCGAGCTTTTCATACTTCGTCTCGCCCATGGTGTGGTAGGGCAGTACGTCCAGGGCCTTAAGGTTATGGAACTGGCCGATGAAGTAGCCGAGCTTCTCCAGATAAACCTCGTCGTCCGTAAGACCGGGCACCACGACGTGGCGGATCCACATGTCCACGCCCTTCTCGTCGAGGTAAGCTGCGAACTTTAGGATGTTCTCGTTGGGCTGCAGGCAGAGCTCCTTATGCTTTTCAGGATCGATGTGCTTGATGTCCAGCATCACGAGATCCGTCAAGGTCATGAGCTTATCGAACTTTTCCATCAGGGGCGCATTGTTCGGGTTGAAGGCGATGCCGGAGGTATCCAGACAGGTGTGGATGCCTTTTTGCTTTGCCAGCGTGTAGAGCTCGATCAGAAAATCGATCTGCATCAGGGGCTCGCCGCCGGTCGTGGTAATGCCACCGCCGTTTTGATAAAAGGGAGCGTTGCGCTCGTACTGCTCAATGATATAGGATGCTTCCATGGGGGTGCCGGCGTTCATCTCCCAGGTGTCCGGGTTATGACAGTAGGCACAGCGCATGGGACAGCCCTGAAAGAACACGACAAAGCGGGTGCCGGGGCCATCAACCGTTCCAAAGCTTTCAAGTGAATGGATTCTTCCTAACATGATTTCCTCATTTCTGCGCGAAGCGTCTCTTTTGAAAAACGGCATGGCCTCGAAAGACCATGCCGCGAAGTGTACTTCCTATTTCCTTAAGCCATTAGAAGGATTCATGGAAGGTACGGGAGATAACGTCTGCCTGCTGATCGGGAGTCAGCTTGATGAAGTTTACAGCGTATCCGGAAACGCGGATGGTAAGCTGAGGATACTTCTCAGGATTCTTCTGAGCGTCAAGAAGGGTCTCTCTGTTCAGAACGTTTACGTTCAGGTGATGGCCACCCTTGGTTGCGTAGCCATCCAGTAAGTTAACCAGGTTGTTAACCTGTGCGGTAGATGCTGCCATTGTTTTTTCCTCCTAATTTTCTATTATTTGTAATCGTCTAATCCTTGGTGAAGAGTCGGAACACTGCATGCCAAGGGAGTTCTGGAGCAATCCGTGCATCCCATGGTTTGAACGGTTTTGGATTCATCAGCCTGCGTTTCGTCGGTGTCCACGTTTACGTGGCCAACGCCCTTTGCAAAGCCTTCGTCCAACATTTTCACAAGATCATCAATCTGCTTATTGTCGTCCATTGGTTTCACCTCCTCGTGGATTTGGAGAGTGGGGCAGCGGTTGCCGCCCCGCCCGTAAATGGTTCTTTATTATTTGTTGAGATCTAATTCGATGTCGCCAGCGAATACCTTATCCTCTTTACCAAGAGCGCCAGGGATGATGGTGAAGGTATTGGAGATACCATCCTGTGCATCATTGAAGGGCAGCTTGGATACGGAAGACAGGGATGCAACTGCACCGTGGCTGTCACGGCCGTGCATAGGGTTAGCACCAGGAGCGAAAGGCTGGCCCTTACGACGTCCATCAGGGGTATTACCGGTAGCCTTACCATAGGTAACGTTAGAGGTAATGGTCAGGATGGAAGTGGTAGGGAAGCCATCTCTGTAGGTGTGATGTCTTCTGATGGCGGTCATGAACTTGTGAACGATATCCTGAGCGATCTCGTCTACGCGGTCATCGTCATTACCATACTTAGGGAAGTCACCAGTGGTCTTGAAGTCAACGATGATGCCGTCCTCGTCACGGATTACTTCAACCTTAGCGTACTTGATTGCGGACAGGGAGTCTGCAACGATGGACAGACCAGCGATACCGGTTGCGAAGTATCTGCGAACGTCTCTGTCATGAAGAGCCATCTCTGCTCTCTCGTAGCAGTACTTGTCATGCATGTAGTGGATGATGTTCAGGGTGTTAACGTAAACGTCAGCCTGCCACTCGATCATGTCCATGAACTTGTCATAAACATCCTGATACTCAAGAACGTCGCCGGTTACAGGACGATACTTAGGACCAACCTGCTTCTTGGTAACTTCATCGATACCACCGTTCAGAGCGTACAGTAAGCACTTAGCCAGGTTAGCACGAGCGCCGAAGAACTGCATTTCCTTACCGATTCTCATGGAGGATACGCAGCAAGCGATGCCGTAGTCATC
>JAFPRF010000248.1 GCA_017400965.1 Lachnospiraceae bacterium | reverse complement strand
CATGATTGGCCCGAACTGGTCGAAGGGCTGGATCATTGAGGACTGCGAGATCAGCGACAGTAAGTGCGCCGGCATCTGCATCGGTAAGTATTATGATCCCGCCAACGATCATTATTTCACCTATAAGCACGTAAAGAGCGCGACCCAAATGGAGCGTGACGCGGTTTGCCGCGGCCAGTATCACGGCTGGCTGAAGGAGAAGGTGGGTAGCCATATCATCCGCCGCAACAACATTCATAACTGCGAGCAGGGTGGCATCATCGGTCGTATGGGCGGCGTGTTCTCGATCATCGAGGACAACCACATTCATCACATCAATAATATGATGGAGCTCGGCGGCGCGGAGATCGCGGGCATCAAGATGCACGCGGCCATCGACGTAACGATGAGAAGAAATTACATCCATCATTGCACCATGGGTATCTGGACCGACTGGGAGGCGCAGGGCACGCGCATTACGCAAAACCTCCTGCATGACAACCAGCGCCCTGATTTCGCTGGAAGGCTCGGCGGGGGCATGGAGAGCCAGGATATCTTTGTGGAAGTGGGACATGGCCCGACATTGATCGACAATAACATTCTTCTCTCTGACGTGTCGCTCCGCATGGCGACGGAGGGTGTTGCCATGGTACACAATCTGATCTGTGGCAGCTTTACGTTTGTCGGCGCTGGTTGCGATAACATGGTGGAGGGCAAGCTTCGTCAGCGCTATACGCCTTATCACATTCCTCATCGCACCGAGGTCATGGGCTTTATGACGATCCTGCACGGCGATGACAGATTCTACAACAACATTTTCATCCAGAAATGGCCTGCAAACAAGGCAAATCCGGATCAGGATAATTATCAGGTTGGTACGCACGTGTTTGAAGAGTATCCGACCTATGATGAGTGGATCTCTTGGTTCGACATGGACAGCGAGACGCCTGACATGGGCAAGCTCGACAAGTATCATCACAGACATCTTCCGGTTTGGTGCCAGGGCAATGTATACTTAAATGGCGCGAAGGCGTGGAAGAATGAGAAAAATGGGCTTGTGAACGATGCGGATGCAGCGTATGTTGAGATTGATGAGAACGGCGGAAATCCGATCTTGAAGACCAACGTGTATGACCTGATCAAGGACTTCACCTGTTCCATGGTCAACACTGAAGTGCTCGGCAAGGCCTTCGAGCCCGAGCAGCCTTTTGAGAATCCCGACGGTACGGACATCGTCTTTGACCGCGACTACAAGGGCGATTCCAGAAGCGTGAACGTGGTTCCCGGACCTTTCGCGGCAGGCGCCAGCGTGATTGAAGGACTTTGGAAATGATGAAAGAAGAACAGGTTGTTTGGAAAGCTGACAGCAGCAATATCTACGAGCGTTTTATCGAGCAGTATGACGAGGCGTTAAACGGCGAGAAGGAGTTGACGGCGGGCGATCAGGACACGCGGTATGCCTTAAAGCTGCAGCAGGAGCGCCTTCGTGAAAAAAACGTAAAAATGCGTTACCGGATCACGCCGCGAGGCTTCATGGCCGATGGGAAGAGTCTGCCCAGGAAATGGATGGATCGGCATTACGTCAGCGAGATGGCATATTATACCTCTTTATGGGAGCGCGTGATCGAGCCGAGCGGAGGAAAACCCTATCGTCAGAAGAGCAAGATGACGATCTATGAGACCAAGACGGACGTGATCGGCGGGAGCAACGTTGAGGATGAGATTTACGTGTGCCCGGGATGCGGCGCGCCCTCTAAGATCAGGGATCTGCTAAACGGCTGTCAGTATTGCGGTTCAAAATTTCAGATGAGCGAGCTTTATCCGACGATCACGAGCAATTATCTGGTCAGGGATTTTTCGTTTACGAAGGACGAGATGAAAAAGCACCTGATGAAATTCATGATCGGGACGGCCATTGGAACCTTTATTTTCGGTATCATCATTCGCGGCGTCAAGGGGATGCTCTCGCCGCTGACGGTGGGGAGTATCATCTCCCTGATCTTGATCTCGGTGTTTAGCGGCGTTGTTTTGGGCTATGTTCTGTCTTCCTACGCTTTGATCGGGTCACTCATTAAGCAGGCGGGCCGCACCGTGCCTATGATGGGTGCGATCGGCGCCGGAAAACGGTTTGAGTTTTTCATGAAAAAGTATAGCCCGGAGTTTTCTTATGAATACCTCACGGGAAAGACCATTGCCATGCTGAAAATGATCCTGTTTGCGAAGAATGCGCAGGAGTTGCCGTTCTATTTGGGCGGGCCCTTGGAGGGGCGTTTTCAGGACCTCGTGGATGTCTTGTTCCGCGGCGCCATGGGCTTTCGGAGTATGAAGGAGAAGGACGGATATCTTCACGTGACGGTGGACGTGTTTTTGGAGAACGCGTACGTTACGGATGGAAAGGTTCGGGCAGGGAAGGATGAAAAGCTGCGCGTGACGCTGGTAAAGAATCTGAACGTGCCCATTCAGTATAATTTTTCCATAAAGAAGTTGGAGTGTCCGAACTGTCATGGCAGCTTTGATGCCACGAAGAACAAAACCTGTCCGTACTGCGGCGGGACCTACCGCATTGAGGATGCAGACTGGGCAATCGAAGACATACAAGTAATTTAGGACTAGATGGAGGAATTATGAGTCAGGCAGTTGTGATTTTGAAAAAGGGCGAGGGCCGTACCATTAAGGCAGGCGGCGCCTGGATCTATGACAATGAGATCGATAAGATCGAGGGAGAATTTGAAAACGGTGATGTTGTAGAGATCCATGATTTCGACGGGTATTTCATGGGCCGCGGATTTATCAACACGAATTCGAAGATCACCGTAAGGCTTTTGGCGCGTAGGAAAGATGTCGTGATTGACGAGGCATTTATGGAGCAGCGCGTCAGGGATGCCTGGAATTACAGGAAGGAAGTTATTGACATCTCAAGCTGCCGCGTGATCTTTGGTGAGGCGGACTTTCTGCCGGGCCTGGTGATCGATAAGTTTAGCGACGTGCTCGTGGTGGAGTCCCTTGCGATGGGTATCGATAAATGGAAGCTCACGATCATTGACGCGCTGAAAAAGGTGCTCGCAGAAGACGGCATTCAGATCCGCGGCGTGTATGAGCGGAGCGACGCGAAGGTGCGCCTGAAGGAAGGCATGGAGCCCAGTAAGGGCTTTATCGGCGAGCCTTTTGATACGAAGGTGGAGATCATTGAAAATGGCGTGCACTACATGGTGGACGTGGAGGATGGCCAGAAGACGGGATTTTTCTTAGACCAGAAGAATAACCGTGCCAGCATTCATAAGCTCTGCAAGGGCAAGAAGGTGCTGGACTGCTTTACGCATACGGGCTCCTTTGCGCTGAACGCAGGCATTGCAGGCGCCCAGAGCGTTCTCGGCGTGGATGCGTCCCAGCTGGCCGTGGATCAGGCAACGGAGAATGCGGCGCTCAATCACTTGGAGGATCGGGTGAAGTTTCAGTGCGCGGACGTGTTTGAACTTCTGCCGGAGCTGGAGGCGAAGGGAGAAAAGTATGACGTCGTCATCTTGGATCCGCCCGCTTTTACAAAGTCCCGCAACTCCATTAAGCAAGCCGTCAAGGGCTACCGCGAGATCAACCTGCGCGGCATGAAGCTCGTGAAAAACGGCGGGTATCTTTGCACCTGCTCCTGCTCGCATTTTATGGATCCCGAGCTCTTCGCAAAGACCATCCGCGAGGCGGCAACTGGCGCGCATAAGCGCCTCCGCCAGGTGGAATTCCGCACCCAAGGCCCCGACCATCCCATTTTATGGGCTGCCGAGACCAGTTATTATCTTAAGTTTTACGTGTTCCAGATCGTGGAGGAGAGATAGGGACCGAAGACGGGGGAATGGGGCAAAGCATGAAGATCATACATACGGCGGATCTGCATCTGGATTCGAAATTAAAACGGCATTTAGACGACCGGAGAGCGAAGGAACGGCGGGATGAACTTCTGATCAGTTTTCAGAGGCTGGTTTCGTATGCCGTAAAGGAAAATGTGGAAGCCATTTTGATCGCGGGTGATCTTTTTGACGTGACGCAGATCTCTGCGACGGCAAGGAATGCGGTATATGCTGCGATGAAAGAGCATCCCGAGATTTTGTTCTTTTATCTTCGAGGGAACCATGATGCGGATGCGTTTTTGGAGGACGTAAAGGAGCGATTTGGGGCGCTTCCTGAGAATCTAAGGCTCTTTTCGGATAAGTGGACGAGCTATGAACTGCGTGGCAAAGACGGCGTGAATGTAGTCATTACGGGCGCGGAGATGAACGCAGAGAACAAAGGGAAGTTGACGGCATCTCTTCTCTTGGATCATAAAAAAAAGAACATTGTTATGCTCCACGGGCAGGAAGTAGAGACGGCTGGTAAAAAGGACGCAGAGGTCATTCCTCTTCGGGAGTATAAGAATAAAGGCATTGATTATCTGGCGCTTGGACACATCCATGTGCCGAAGCTGGAGAAGCTGGACGCGCGGGGTGTTTACGCCTATGCGGGATGTCTTGAGGGCAGAGGCTTTGATGAATGCGGACCGAGAGGTTTTTATCTCCTGACGGTGACGGATGACGCGATTCAGGCAGAGTTTGTGCCCTTCGCAAAGCGTCTTATGTATGAACTAATGGTCGATGCGTCAAATGCGCTGACTTCGGATGATGCGGTGGTGCTTACGAGGAAGGCGTCCACGAAGGAAGGCATTGCCGAGAAGGACATGGTAAAGGTGATCCTAAGCGGCGAAACCGACATGAATGCTGAGTTCGACGAGGGCTATATTGCGAAGTCTTTGGAGGAAGATTATTATTTCAT
>JAFPRF010000247.1 GCA_017400965.1 Lachnospiraceae bacterium | reverse complement strand
GGAAAGATCCTGTTTGACGGAAAGGAAATCCAAAGCTTTTCAAATGACGAGCTGGCGATCTTCCGCCGCGGGAACTGCGGTTTTGTATTCCAGAGCGTATATCTTCTCGACAATCAGACTGTTTTAGATAACGTGCTCACGGGCGCGCTGATCGTACAGAAGAATACGACGGAGCTGGTTTCTAAGGCGAAGGAATTACTGAAAAAGACGGGACTTCACGAGGAGGATTTTAAGAAATATCCGAATCAGCTCTCCGGCGGCGAGGCGCAGCGCGTCGGGATTGTCCGGGCGATCATCAATGATCCGAAAATCCTCTTTGCGGATGAGCCCACGGGACAGTTAAACTCCGCATCGAGTAAGGACGTCCTCAACATTTTCTCAGAGGTGCATAAGAACGGCCAGAGCATCGTCATGGTAACCCACGACCTAAAGACGGCGCTTCGTGCGACAAGGGTTTTGTATCTGCGGGACGGCGGCATCGTCGGGGATTATCGGATGCCGGTCTATGGTGAGGATGACCTGAAGGAGCGCAGAAACGGGCTGACAAAGTTTCTGGAAGACATGGGATGGTAAAGAAATGAAAATTTGGAGATTATCATTATTTAATCTAAAGAAAAATAGAAGAGAAGCCATTGGCATCGCGTTTCTGACCTTAGTGACGACACTGATGCTATCGATCGTCGTCTCAAATCATACGAAGATCAACACGGCCTTTGACGATAGTTTTCGACTGTCGGGAAGCGTCAATACCTGCATTCGCTTCTATAAGCAAAAATATCATGATGTGTTCCGTACCATTCTGGAAAAGGAATACAAGGTAGAACGTTTGCAGGAAGGACACTTAATCTACGCGGACATGACGGACGTGCGCACCAGGGACGGCGACGTGGTCGCCTACAACATGATTTTTGTTACCGAGAAGGTGGAGCGAAAGATAGAATCCTTTAAGAAAGGGGATCAGCTCCCAAGCAGTGAGATGGAAAAGCTTGAGCACCCCATTTGGCTTCCGAGTAGCTTTGAGATCGTCAAGGGTTACGTGCCCGGCGATAGCTTTACGATTCTAAAGAGTGGCAAGGAATATCCTTTCACGGTGGCAGGTTTTTATGAGACGGGACTTATGAGCAATGACGGAGGAAGCTTTAAGATCGTTGTCACGGAAGGGGATTATGATCTTTTTGCAACGGTGTTTCAGTCCACCATCTCCGCGGAATGCGTTGGCCTGTTTTTTGATGCGGGAGATGATTTTGACTATGAAGAATATGTGAATCAGTGTATCGAGGCAGCCTCGGAGAATGTATCCTTAAGCATGACAAGGTACTGCTACCAATATGAAAAATACAATGCAGTGACCTTCCTTGAGATCTTCATGATGATGATCATTTGCCTCGCACTTGTTACCTTCGTGGCTTCCCTCTTTTTGATCCGTCACAAGATCTCCAATGACATC
The DNA here is from genome assembly GCA_017400965.1 of Lachnospiraceae bacterium. Lineage (GTDB taxonomy): Bacteria > Bacillota > Clostridia > Lachnospirales > Lachnospiraceae > Acetatifactor. The sequence goes on along the minus strand of JAFPRF010000247.1, from coordinate 1,547 downwards.
GAGGATCAGATGCAGCAGATCGGCGTGCTGGAGGCCTTAGGGTATCGCTCTAAGGAGATTTCGCTGGCCTACCTTTATGAATACGTGCTCGCTGGCGGAAGCGGCGCGGTGGTTGGCGGCATTCTCGCCGTACTGATCACGCCGGTTGTCAACTACGGCATCCGCATGATGATGGGAAGAAATGTGGTTGGTACAAATGGCATCGGCGGCATCATTTTGGTAACGCTTTTGGTCATCCTGATTGTTGTGCTCTTTGCACTCTTAAAAGCAAGACAGGTAAAGAACTATCCGCCTGTTATTGCGCTTCGAAAGGGCATTAAGACGCATCATTTCGGAAGGAACGTACTTCCCTTGGAGCGATATCGCGGAAACGTCAATCTGGGTCTGGCTTTAAAAGGGTTCCTTGGCAACGCAAAATCCTTTGTTGGTGTCATGATCTGTATCGTGGCAGCGGGTACGGCAATCCTGTTTTCCGCCCTCACCTTTACTTTTTTCAAGGATGACGCAAAGGGACTTCTTAGCATGATGGGAGAAGACACGGAGACAATCCGCGTGCATTTAATGAGCGGCGCCCAACCCGCACAGGTAAGAGAAGAGCTTTTAAAACTCCCGGAAGTGCGTAAGGTTGTGATCACGCACGAAGGTACCAACGTATCCGTGAAGGGTACTTCGAATGATGCTTACGTAACCGTGTTTGATGATTTTGCCAATGCAGAGCAGATCAAGGCGTTTGAAGGAAGGTGCCCTGAACGCGCGGATGAGATCATGATTGGACTTCGAAGAAGCAGGGATGAGGGGATCGGCGTTGGCGACGCGATGGTACTGGAATTGAATGGCATTGAAAAGAAATATATTGTCACGGGCGTCATCGGAAGCCTGCATAACGGCGGATCGACGGTTTTCCTGACGAACGAGGGTTATGAAAGACTGAACTACCATGCGAGGGCTGGCATGCTGATCGTCTATCCGGAAAAGGGCGTGGAACTGAAGGATTTAGAGGCGGCAGTCACAAAGCGCCTCGGCGGCACTGCAAAGGATGCCATCGGCGAGAACATAGAAGCCGGCGATCTTACGGCGAAGATTCAGGCCGCCGCGGAGGAAAAGATCGCAACGCTCCTTACGCAATATGGCGTGACGGATCTAGACTATGCAGTACAGGTGGGAGATCAGCTGATCACCGGCAATAGCCGCGGCTTTGTTGTGAGAGAAATTACCTCCTACGAGGGCATCATTAAGACGCAGATGATCCCGATCGCCAGAATGACGAAGGGTTTTACCTTTGCAGCCCTGATCCTGATCTCGGTCATTGTTGCAGTAATCCTGTACCTGATCACGAGTGGCGACGTCAGAAGGCAGCGCCAGAGCCTTGGTATTATGAAGGGGCTTGGCTATTCTTCCAGGGATTTGATGACGCAGATCGCACTAAAGCAAATGCCGGTGTCTCTGGTCGGAATTTTGATCGCAAGTGTTTGTGCCTATTTTATCAACCAGATTTTCTGGGCTGTGTTATTCGCAACCGTTGCGGAAACCAAATGGCTTGTCATCAT
>JAFPRF010000246.1 GCA_017400965.1 Lachnospiraceae bacterium | reverse complement strand
TTATGTACCAGCATCACCGCAGGCTTCCAAGGTGCCAATAAAATTCGCCGTACTAAACTTTCGTATGTTTCCTCAAAGTGCGGATTAACATCCTCATCATTGACTGAGAACTCAACGATCACGAAATCAGGACGCTGTGACAATACCTCTTCCTGCACTCTGGCCACGCCAAGATGCGAAGTTGTCCCGCCGATCCCGGCGTTCCAATAAAAGATTTCCGCATTTGGAAAGCTCTTTTCCCACCAAGCATAGGTGCGATATGCATAGGAAAGCTCTGGCTTACTGGCGTTGCAACCTTGCGTGATCGAACCGCCTAGGAATGCGATCGTCAGCTTCTCTCCCGCCAGGGCCCTTTGCATGCACTTTCTTATCCTCGAGGAATCCCCTGCATTTACCAGTCCGTCTTCAAAACAAATCTCGCTCATGTCTCTCCCCCCCTACGCGTTTGCGATCGTAGCAACGCTTTCCTTTTCGATCAAGGTTCCCTCGATCACGTGAATGCCAAGCTTTACCCGTTCCCCCTTCATTTGCTTCATGAGGGATTTTAGCGCCGCACTCGCCATGGCCTGCAGATCCACCGCATAGGTCGTCACTGCCGCGCCAAGCTCTCGCTCCGGCGGATAATTGTCAAAACCAGTTACGGACACGTCCTCCGGCACGCGCAGACCTTTGGCTTTCAGCTGCTTGATCAAAAGGCCGGCAGTAAAATCGCAGTTGCAAACAAAGGCCGTCGGCATCTTCTTCGGAAAGGCAAATTCCAGATAGTTTTCACTCGTACCGCCTTCCACGCCGCGGTCAGGGATCTGGTAATCCTTCGGAATCTCCAAGCCCTTCTCCATCATGGCCTTCTGGAAGCCAAGGTATCTGTCCGTAATGGATTCCGTTGCGTAAAGCGTTCCCACAAAAGCGATTTTTTGATGCCCCTTCGATTGTAGGTAACGCGTGAGTAAATAGGTCCCGTAAAAGCTGTCAGAAATAAAGCAGTCCACGTCTAAGGACGCATCATAAAAGTCCAGGAACACCAGCGGCATTCCCGCCCTTTCTTTTAAGAAGTCCGCATAGCCCTTCTCTGGTCGTCCGATCACGATCAGTCCATCCACCATCTTGTCCGTGATGAGCCTCGGCAGGATTCTTTGCGCGATCGCCTCCTCAGAGAGGCTTTCATACCCCGTAAAGCAATTCTTTTCCATGGCCTTTTCAGACACCGCCTGATAGAGTCTCCAATAGAAGGAATCGAAGGTAGCCAGTGCGCTCGACGGCATCAAAACGCCGATGCGAAAGCTCTCTTTCCCATCGTTTTCCTCCTTGCCGCGCGGCATCTTATAGCCCATCTCCCTTGCCAGAGCAATGATCTGCTCGCGAACCTCTTCGCTAACGCCCTTTTGTCCAGACAGCGCCTTCGACACGGTCACCGTGCTTACGTCCATGCGCTTTGCAATGTCAGACATGGTCACTGCTTTTCTGATCTTTGCCATTTTTCGCTCCTTAATCCATCCAAATTTCTTCTCCAAAGCCATTCAGGAACTCGGCCATCTCTGCCGCCATCTCCTCCGCCTCGGGAATGCGAATGTGGCCGCAGGTGCCGCAGCCTGTCTTCGAATACATAAAGTGCTTTATCTTCGGATCTCCCAAATCATGACATACCTGATCGATGGCCTGATCCCAAGCCGACTCATGACCCAAAATGGTCGTCGTACAAACGATCAGCGCCTTGGGATAATGGGACCGCAGCTTTCCTAAAAATGCTGCATAGTCCGCTCTCCAGCCCTTTGCCTTTTCGCCATCGTAATCTCCAGCCATGTAATCCTCAGGGTGCGCGTCATTTTGCCCGATGGCAACGAGCACCACGTGAGGCGTATATTTTTCAAAGTCCCAGGGCTTTCGCGCGCCCAGGGAGGGATTGAGTTCAATTCTATCATAGCAGCTTTCCATGCCAACGGTATTCGGCATTTCAAACCAGCCCTCGCCGTCATGCAGGGAAATCCCGCCCTGTGCAACGTCGTGCAACCTAGCATTTAACCGTCTTGCAAGGATCCAAGGATAGGAATAAAAGCTGTTGGAATAAATGCCATCATGACCATCCGGGTCTGACATGCCACACCTTCCCACAGCCTCACTCACCTCACCTGCGGACACGGAATCGCCGTACACCTCCATGCGCCTTGCAGGTTTTTCAATCATTTTACCTACAAAAGCGTTCTCTTCGGTAACCAGACCGTAAAAAGTAAAATAATGGCAGGCGTCCATGCGCTTATAGACCGTTACGACATGTTCCCCGTCTTCCAAAAATGCGGACAGGTCGTAAACATACAGCCCCGGTTCATCGTGCAGAATAAACTTCCCGCGATATGCTCCATCCACCAGCACGCCAAGACTGTTTTGAAAATAGGCGCGATGATTCTCTATGGCAATTCCCGCCTTCTTTCCACACAGCACAAACGAAACGTAGCTGCAGGGATAGACGAAAACTGGTGCCTGCGGATTTTCAAAATCAATTCTTCCTTCATAGGAAAATGCGGGATCGTCTGGTTTTACCCAGACTCTTCCCGCGATAGATTCTTCGTTTATGATCTTCAACAAAGCCATGTTCTTTTCCTTATCTGATATTATCTGCGACCGATGTCGGTGTCATCCCATCTGGTCACGCTGTGCTCTTTGATGTAATCAACGATCTCTTCGAACTGGCAGAATGCAAGTCCTACGTAGCTGTCTGCGCAGCCGTAGTAAATGGCGATCTTTCCGGTCTTAGGATCATGGATCGTCGCACAAGGGAAGGTTACGTTGGGAACGAAGCCCCTTTCCTCATACCACTCTTCGGGAGTCAGAAGGAAGGTCTCGCAGCGATACTTCACGATGGAAGGATTCTCGAGATCCAGGATCGCGCCGCCGATGCTGTAAACGTAACCATTGCAGGTGCCGCTTACGCCGTGATAGAACAAAAGCCATCCTTCGCTGGTTTCGATGGGTGCCGCGCCTCCGCCGATCTTTAAGGACTCCCACCACTCGTTGCTTCTGCCCATAACGTGGCGATGCTTGCCCCAATAGGTCAGGTCAGGGCTCTCACTTACAAAGATATCTCCGAAAGGCGTATGGCCGCTGTCGGAAGGTCTGCTCAGCATCATAAAGTTGCCATTGATCTTTCTAGGGAACAATACGGCATTTCTGTTGAAAGGAAGGAAAGGATTCTCAATTCTCACAAAGGTCTTGAAATCCTTCGTCTTTGCCAGGCCGATCGCTGCGCCGTAGAAATCCCCACACCATATAATATAATATGTATCTTCCACTTTGACAAGTCTGGGATCGTAAGCGTATACGGGCATAAAAGGCTCACCCTTCTCGTCAACGAACTTTACTTTCTCCTGCTCGAACTCCCAGTGGATGCCGTCCTTACTTCTTCCAAGGTAAACGTAAGGCACGCCATTTGTCTGCTCTCCGCGGAACACGCCGATGAAACCGTCTTCGTAAGGCACAACTGCGGAGTTGAAAATTCTTGCAACGCCAGGGATGGGATTGCGGTTGATAATGGGATTTTCAGTATAACGCCAGATTGGTGCGCCAACAATGTTTGCAGGACGCTCCTGCCAAGGTACGTTCTTTACTTCAGGTGCGATCATTTGAATGCTCATGTTTTTTCTCCTTTTTGAATTGAATGTTTGTTTATTTGTTTATTTTAAGTTATTTTAGCTTATTTTCGCTTACGAGTTAATCATATGCTTTCTTTTTCAAAATTGCAATCCCTAAGTTGAAAAATCTTATTGATTTGTTGTTTTGTATAATTACCGCTGCTTATATTTGTGCATATTCACCACAGATAGATACATTATCTTGCAATTCATCTTAGACAGATGAGCCAATTTCAATTTAGCTAAATTTAAGTAAAACAAAACCTGCCTGAGTCTCCCAAGGCAGGTTTCATTACTTTTTTCAATATCATTATGCGTTTGTAAGTGCCTTCAGCTCTTCCAAAAGCTTCGGCAGGCCCGTAGGCATTGTCTCGTTCGAGAACTGGCAGGTGCCAACTTTCTTGTGTCCGCCTCCGCCATACTTCAGCATCAGACTGCCAACGTCGATCGTTGCCGTCTTGTTAATGATGCTATATCCAACAGCTGCGCTGCAACCCATGCCACCCTTGCCGTTAACGATCCATACGGAGATATTCTGC
>JAFPRF010000036.1 GCA_017400965.1 Lachnospiraceae bacterium | reverse complement strand
TGCGTACGCCGTGTAGCCAACGATCACGTCGCTCGACTCCAGCGCTGCCCGTGCTTCCTGCGTCATGTATTCCTGATTACCAGGTCCGATGCCTATCACGTAAATGTGCTTTCCCATGTGCTTATTCCCCAAACAGTTTGATCTTTCTTTTCGCGACGGCGAGGGTCATGCCATTTTCTGCCGTCTTCTTTAACACAAGTTCTCCGCCCTCGCCAGCCAGGCAAAGCGCCGCGCGCTCGCAAACATTCGAAACTCCCGTCACCTCGCGGACAAATTCCGATTCCGTGAAATCACCCGGAACGCGCCCAAGTTCCTCGGCAGCATAGAAAGTGATCGGTAAAAACCGATACTGTGCAAAGGTCCAAAGATTCGCATCTCTTAGCTTCAGATCAATGGTTGCAATGCCAGCCACCTGATCTAACGTGATGCCTGGGAGATTCTCTTGCACAAAGGCATCGATTTCCTTGTACCACTTGTCCCGCTTACATCCAATCCCAAGAACATATTCCTTGGCAACAAGAAGAATATCCTGCGTCTTCTCTCCAAGATTCGCCAGCCCCTGCTCTGAAACGATGCGAATGCCCACGTACGCCGTATCCTCTGGTACGTAAACAAGGCCCTTGGGCAGTGTTCCACCTTCGAAACCATCCTCCCAAGTAATTGTCACTTTTTCGCCGCGAAGAAGCCTTGCAGAAACCTTCTTGATGCCACTTCGGTGAACGATCCGAAGGCCTTGCTTTTTTGCAAATACATCGACGGAAAATACGCCTTCCACGTCCGTCGCCGTTGTGATCACGGGCGTTGCGCGAAGGCGACTTGCGATCCTGACAGCCAGTGAGTTTGCGCCTCCCATGTGTCCGGAAAGCACCGGGATCACGTACTCTCCCGCCTCATCCATAACGAGGACGGCGCTGTCCTGCAGCTTATCCTGCACAAAGGGTGCAATGGTGCGTACGGCGATGCCACAGGCGCCAATAAATAAAATGGGGAGGTGCAGCTTAAAGCACTCCCCCGTCCAATCCCGCAGGGGGACTTCTTTATCGTGATACTGCGGGATCATTTCCTGCCAGTTATCAAATAAGTTATGCGCCAGGTCCTCTCCCTGGTCAGTAAACGTAACAACACGAATGATCATCTTTCCTCCTCTTTCGTGACCCTACTCTTTTGCAGCGCGATACTCCGTAGAAAAATCTGGTGCATAGAGGCGCGACCTTGCGTAGCCGCTTTGGGCGATCGCATCTCCTACGAGTACCACGGCAATTTTATTGATGCCATGTTCCTGCGCCACCTTCGGCAGCGCTTCTACCGTGCAAAGAAAACTCTTTTCCTCCGGCCAGGTAGCCTTATAGACGAGGGCCACTGGCGTATCCTTCGAATAGCCGCCGGCGATCAGCCTTTGGGAGAGTTCTTCGAGCATCCCCGCGCTTAGGTAGATCGCCATGCTCGCACCATGTGCCGCAAAGCTCTCGATGGATTCCTTTTCCGGCACGGGCGTCTTTCCCGCCATTCTCGTAATGATCAAGGACTGAGAAACCTCTGGAAGCGTAAACTCCAAATTCAGCGATGCGGCTGCGCCAAAGCAGGCGCTGACGCCGGGGCAGCTCTCGTACGAAATGCCCCGCTCGTCCAGCGCATCCATTTGCTCCCTGACGGCACCGTAAATGCTGGGCTCCCCCGTGTGCAGTCGAACGGTCATTTTCCCGGCTCTTTCCGCCGCTTCCATGATCACGATCACCTCTTCGAGGGTTAGCTTTGCACTGTTATGGAATTCGCAGCCCTGCCTGCAATACTGCAACAGCTCTGGATTTACCAGGGAGCCCGCGTAGATCACCACGTCCGCCTTCTCCAAAAGGTTCTTTCCGCGCAGCGTGATGAGGTCTGGCGCGCCGCTCCCCGCGCCTACAAAATACACCATGGTTTGCTCCTACTTGTCTTCAAATGCGAAATGATAGTTCAGGCCAAGCGCATCCCTTACGGTGAGAATGTCCTTCTGCACTGCCTCGCCAACGGGCACGCCCTTGTCCTTTCTAAAGAGCCATACGTCATGCTCCTTTTCACCTGCGGTATAGATCCTGCTCTCGCCGGGCGCCTTTTTCGATGCGCGCAGCGCACGGCAGATCTCGCCTGCGATCTTCTTGAATTCATCGAGTCCCATAAACGCCTCAGGATCCACCACGAAGAAGAAATGTCCGAGATGATACATTCTAGGCTTGCCACTCTCGTCAACGCCCGTCAGCGCCTTCATGAACTCGCCGCCAGAGAGCGCCGCGGAAAGGATCTCCACCACTGCCGCGTAGCCGTAGCCCTTATAGCCCGCCATCTCTTCACCAATGCCGCCAAGAGGTGCCAGCGCCGCCGTTCCTGCAACCAGATCCTTTAGGATCTGCGCACTGTCCGTCAGTGCCTCGCCCTGCTCAGAGATCACCATGCCTGCGGGCACGTCCTTACCCTCTCGCGCATAGTATTCGATCTTGCCGCGCTGCACGATGGATGTTGCGCAGTCCAGACAGAACGGGAACTCCTCGTCAGTCGGAAGCGAGAAGGTTAACGGGTTAGTACCCATCATGTTTTCCACGCCAAAGGTCGGTGCGATCGAAGGTCTCGCGTTGGTGCCGGAGATGCCGATCAGACCCTCCTTGCAAGCCATGCCAGTCCAATAACCGGCGATGCCGTAGTGGGTGCTGTTGCGGATCGCGCCGCCTGCCATGCCGTAGGTCTTTGCCTTCTCGATGAGCTTTTTCATCATGTGGTAGCTGGCCACCATGCCCATGCCGTCATGTGCGTCCATGACAACCGTCGTAGGCGTCTCCTTGATGATCTCCCAATTGGTCACGGGGAGAAGCGTTCCCTTCACGATCCTGTCGACGTAGATGGGCTTAAAGCGATTGCAGCCGTGGCTCTCAATGCCTCTTCTGTCGGATTCAAGTAAAACATCCGCGCAGATCTTTGCATCCTCCTCCGGCACGCCATACCCCTTAAAAGCGTCGATGATAAAGCTGTTCATTTGGTCCCATGGTACGAAAGGTCTGTTTTCCGTCATGTGATACATCCTCCTTCTCTTATTTTTCCCCAATCTTATTTCAGTTCATAGCCGCCTCTAAGCGACCAGGTTAAGGTCTTTGGTTTTTCCGTCACGGTAAAGTTCCCTAGGTAATTGGCCTGATATTTTTCGTTCCAAACGTTCTCGCCGTCATTGGCCAGCTGCACCGCGTAAATCGGCTGATCCTCCTCGTTCAGAACACTCGGCGTCGCGATGCTAAGGTAGACGTCATACGTACCAAGAGCGATGTCCTCGGGAAGATACGCACTGACCTGAAAAGTTGTCGTCTTCTTACTGTCCCACTGCGTCGGGTCTGAATTCTCCACCCATTCCATCACGGGATAGCGAATGACGTTACCATTGCCGACCACAAGCACGGTCAGCTCCTTGGGTTTGACCAGATTCGCAAAGCCCACGTTCTCCACGTCCGTCTCCAGGATGAGATTCCAGCCCTGCGGCACTTCCTGCGTCATGCGCACGCCGCGCACCACAAAGCGATATCCAAAGTGGTTCTTAACATATTCATAACCAGAGCGCCCCTGATATCTGGGATCACTTCCCTCATAGGCTTCACGCTTTAACGCATTCACCAGCTGCTCATTCCAGGAACCGTTCAGGTAAGTCAGGTGCGTCAGGAACGCCTCTTTTTCCATGTACGCTGCCGTGAGCCCCACCTCGCCGCGCTTTCCGTAAGTAGAGCCCGCCTCGCCACCAAAGAGGGTGTGCTTTGCCTGGTTGGAAAGCCACATGATCTCCTGCTCTCGGTTAACGTATGTCCCAAGGTCCGTTGCGGAAGCGAGATACCCGTCATTATAGATCCCAACGCGATATTCCTTTTGCTCCTTTGTCGTCACCTGCGCCGGCAGATCATACATTGCAATGCCGCACCATGCGGCGTATTGACTCGGGGTTCTTACGCTGATCGGTATGGACTGCGGCAACACCTCGAGCCATTTGTCGATCACAAGGTTAAAGTTTTCCTGGGTGCAGGCCTTGGAGCCATGCATCTCACCCCACTTTCCAAAAATGCCGCACTCAACGGAAACGACTGCCTCACTGTGTCTGCTGATCACCGCGCCGAGCTGCTCAAGATGGCGCAGGATCAAATCCATGCTTGGTTCGTAGGTACTCCTGCCGCTAAACCAGGGATCGTAGGCAAAGCGAAGGATTGCAGTGCTCTGCTGCTCTTCCAGATTCTCTAGGATTTCCTCAAATACCGTTAGCATGTCATCGGTGAGTTCCTTGTCGGTCACGTGATTGTAGCTTTTTGAAAACTCTGCCAGATCGAGTCTAAGGTGCAAGAGCTTTTTGTCGCTCTCCGGTGCCTCGTTGCCATCCTCCTTAAAGTGCACGTAGACGGGGAAATAAAATCCCATGCCAGGATTTTCCACGTATTCTAGCGTCTCCTCATAGCTGATGG
>JAFPRF010000035.1 GCA_017400965.1 Lachnospiraceae bacterium | reverse complement strand
TAATCCTCTAACTCCTCATTGGAGATAAAGCATCTTACCGTCTTATCATCAACTCGTTCAAATTTCATAGGTACTCCTTTCCGCCGATGCGACGCCCCTAACGCTTGCACCTTCTTCGGCGAATCCAGACACCCCCTCTAAAGCTATTATAGCATAAATTACGCGATTTTTCCACCATCATTTTCTGCCGTCGCCTCAGGGCGTCCCTCCGCCATGCGAAGCTGCGCGGTCACAAGGCCGTAGTAGATGCCCTTCTTCTCGAGCAGTTCATTATGGCTGCCCATCTCCGCGATGGAGTGCTTATCGATGACGATCAGGCGGTTTGCCTCACGCAGCGTCGAGAGTCTGTGGGCGATCGCGAAGGTCGTTCTACCCTCGATCAGGCGGTTGAGCGCCTGCTGGATTAGGAACTCGCTCTCGGTATCCAGCGCGGAGGTTGCCTCGTCCAGAATGAGAAGCTTCGGGTTATTCAAAATCGCTCTTGCAATTGCAACTCTCTGTCTCTCACCGCCAGACAGGTTGTAACCGTGCTCGCCAACGTAAGTATTGTAGCCGTCGGGCGTCTTACAGATAAAGTCATGGGCATTCGCCGCCTTGGCCGCCTGGATCACCTCCGCCAGCGTCGCCGTTGGCTTCGCGAAGCGAATGTTATCGAGGATCGTGCCAGAGAACAGGAAGGTCTCCTGCAATACGACGCCGATCTGCGAATGAAGGCTCTCCACCTTGACGTCACGCAGGTCCACGCCATCCAAAACAATGCGTCCCTGATCGGGGTCATAGAGTCTCATGATCAGGTTGATCATCGTGGACTTACCGGTACCGGAAGCGCCCACCAGACCGATCATCTCGCCGGGTTGCACCTCGAAGCTCACGTCCTCAAGAACGGGCTCATAGGTGTTGTAACCAAAGCTTACCTTCTCGAACTGGAAGTGACCCTTGATGGCGATCTCCTTGCTGTTTTCGCCGTCTTTGATCTTCGGTTCCTCGTCGAGCACGTCATAAATTCTGTTCAGGCTCGTTACCATCTGCATGACCATTCTCGGCAGATGCGTCATCCATCCCAAAGGTCCGAAAAGATAGCCGCTATAAGTCATGAACTGCACGAGCTGACCCATGGTCATCTTCCCAGCCAATACGTCTTGTCCACCGATCAGCACGGCCACATAAGTACCGCACCCCAACAGGAAGGTTAGGATCGGGAAGAATACTGCCCAGAAGGTCTCATTTCTACTTTGGGTCTTCGCGTAATCCTTTGCCTTTTTGGAAAAGCGCTCCGCCTCACGTTCCTCCGTACCGAAGGTCTTTACGATTCGCATGCCGGAGATAATGTCCTGAATGCTGTTGGACAGCTCATCAGACTTCAGCCACTGGCGATGGAAAATCGTGTGGATGTGATGCCAAAAGACCTTCATCAGTGCGAATACGACAACGACAAACATCAACGAAAGTCCCGTCATGACAGGGCTGATCGTCAACATCACGACCAGCGACACGATCATGGTCAGGAGCGTCGAAAACATGTAGCCAAATACTTCCTCAAAGAACTCCCTAATGCGGCCAGTATCTCGGGATACGCGGTTCATGAGCTCGCCCGGCTTTCTCTTGTTGATGAAAGAAAGCGAGAGCACCTGAATCTTTACGTAAAGCTTCTCACGCAGGGACTTGGAGAGCTCCGAGCCCAACTTGATGCAGGCCAGATTCTTCCAAACCTCCAAAAGGATCGCACCGATCAGGAAAGCAAAGGAAATCCCGACGAATACGCCGAGGTCTGCCCAAGTACCTTTTCCCGTGGAGAGCGCGTCATCGATGAACCAGCGCTGCACCATGGGCCGCGCCATGTTCATGCCAGAGATAACCAGCATCGATAAGCTGATCAAAAGCAGCTTCCCGACAAAACCGCCGCAAAGGCTCATGAACTTCTTCGCCACGTCCATCTTGCCTTCGCAATAGGGGCAAGCGCTAGTGCCCGGCAGTGCGCGGCCGCACTTTTCGCAGTAGGTCTCGTACTCGGAACTCGTGATCTGCTCCGCCTTGTCCGCGTCGCCGTTTTCCTTCAGGGACCTGACGATCGCCTGCGCGCCGCGCACCGCGTAGGAAGCGCGAACAATCTGCCGCATGGACACTCTCGCCACGCAGGTATCCTTCTCCTCAAGGTCCGTCACCGTAATGATGCCGCAGCCAACCTGATGCTCGCAGCGGATCTTCTCGCAGTTTTTCAGCTCCGTCTGATAAGTCACCTGGT
>JAFPRF010000245.1 GCA_017400965.1 Lachnospiraceae bacterium | reverse complement strand
GAGGACGTCAGGGCGCTTGTGAACTATATCACCAGCGTGGAGAAGTATAAGGACCTGCCTATTGTGCTCCACGGCATTTCTCTTGGCGGCACCGTAGCGATCAACTCCGTGGCGGAGATCCCTGAGGTGAGCGGTTGCATCGCGATGTCACCCTTTGCTTCCCCGGACGATCAGTTAGACCTGCTCCTGAAGGAGTATTACATTCCGGGATTCCTGCGCGCGGCGCAGCGTCCCTTTACCCATCAGACCTTCCGCTGGCTGTACGGGAAGGACCGCGCGGATCATCTCACCCCCGTGGAATCCATCCAGAAGGCCGGAAAGAAGCCGATCCTCGTGATCTCGGCGCTGCATGATGAAGAGATCTCCATCGAGAATACCTACATCCTTCAGAAGGTATCGAGCAACGCGGAATTTTGGATCCGAGACAACACGGGTCACTACGTTGTGGAAGGAAACGACCTGCGTAACGTAGGCAAGGATAAGGAATACCTCAACTATGTGGAAGGCTTTATCAAAAAGATCATTCAGAGCGCGAAAGAGTAACTTTATTAGAAACTCAAATCCCGGGAAAACCTCCCGGGATTTTCTAATTTAATACTTTTTTAATTGACGTAGGGGGCTTCTACAAGGTACTCTAGAAAGGTAAGCGTAAATCACCATGTTGACTGGAAAGGGGGAACTAGCCCATGATGACGAAGATCAAAGAAGAGTATTTGGCAGAGTATTCCAAGATCTGTATGGAAGAGGACGACATTGACGTCGCACTCTTTGATGAATATGGCGTAAAGAGAGGCCTGCGCGACAAAAACGGTAATGGCGTATTGTCGGGCCTTACGAATATTTCCCGGATCGAAGCCTTTAAGATGGCAGACGGCGTGAAGACGCCCTGTGACGGAAAGCTTTGGTACCGCGGCTATGATTGCATTGAACTGGTGGATGGATTTAAGGGAAAGCGCTACGGCTTTGAAGAAGTGGCGTATCTCCTTTTGATGGGAAAGCTTCCGAACGAGCAGCAGCTTGCGGATTTCCGCGACGTGCTGGCCAGCGGGAGAACCCTGCCCAGAAACTTTACGAGAGACGTGATCATGAAGGCGCCCTCGGGAGACATCATGAACTCCCTGACGAGGAGCGTCCTGACCTTGGCGTCCTATGACAAGAACTGCAGCGACAACAGCGTGGAGAACGTGCTGCGCCAGAGCCTTGAGCTCATCAGCATCTTCCCGATGCTGGCGGTGTACGGGTATCATGCATATAATCATTATTCCAATGACGACAGCATGTACATCCATCGCCCGCAAAAGAAGCTCTCCACGGCGGAGAACCTTCTCATGATGCTGCGTCCCGATAAGAAGTACACGAAGCTGGAGGCGACGGTACTTGACATCGCGCTGGTGCTGCACATGGAGCACGGCGGCGGCAACAACTCGACCTTTACGACCCGCGTGGTAACCTCCTCCGGGTCCGACACCTATTCCGTTGTGGCGGCGGCGCTTTCTTCCCTGAAGGGACCCAAGCATGGCGGTGCCAACATCAAGGTGGTGGAGATGATGCGCGACATTGAAAAGCACGTTTCCGACTGGACCAATGAGGATGAAGTACGCGCTTACCTGCAGAAGATCCTAAACAAGGAAGCCTTCGACAAGAAGGGCCTGATCTATGGCATGGGCCACGCAGTGTATTCCCTCTCTGACCCGAGAGCAAAGGTATTTAAGGCTTTTGTGGAGCGACTCGCGCAGGAGAAGGGCCGTCAGAAGGACTTTGCCCTCTATTCCATGATCGAGCGCCTCGCGCCGGAAGTGATCAGCCAAAAGGCAAGAATTTACAAGGGTGTCAGCGCAAACGTTGACTTCTACAGCGGCTTTGTGTATTCTATGCTTGAGATCCCTCTGGAGATGTACACCCCGATCTTCGCCATCGCGCGTATCGTCGGCTGGAGCGCACATCGCATCGAAGAGCTGATCAATATGGATAAGATCATCCGCCCGGCGTACCTGAGCGTGATGAAGGAGAGAGATTATGTACCTATGGAAGAACGGTAAAAAAATGCCCCGGTATGGTTTCATAGCGGGGCTTTTAGCATTTTTGGCACCCTTTACCCTTATGATCGCGATCTTTATCGGAAACGAGATCTTCCCTTTTGGAAAACGTTGTTTCCTCTTTTCCGACATGTACCATCAGTACATGCCCTTCTTTCAGGAGCTGATGGAAAAGATCAAGGCGGGAGAGGGGATCGATTATTCTTGGAACGTCGGCATTGGTTCCAACTTCCGTGCCCTGTTCGTCTATTATCTAGCGAGCCCCTTCAACTGGCTGGCCTTTTTGTTCCCGCAAAAATATCTGATCGAATTCATGAGCTACGCAGTGGTCTTCAAGATCGGTCTGTCTGGCTTCACTTCGTATCTCTACCTGAAATCCAGGGGGAGCGATGCGCGGTTTTCTGACTTCATGGCGCTGGT
>JAFPRF010000244.1 GCA_017400965.1 Lachnospiraceae bacterium | reverse complement strand
GCCATCGAGAGGTACCGATTTACGTCTATTATCCGAAGAACCTGAAAGACGGCGGCGCCATGACGGGAAATGAGGAATTCCCAGTTGTCTATTTCTCGCATGGTGCTTTTGGTTATTATCAGAGCAACAGTTCCACATACATCGAGCTGGCGAGCAATGGGTACGTCGTGATCAGCATGGATCATCCCTATCACTCCTTCTTTACGAAGGATACGGATGGGAAGACCATCCTTGTGGACATGGAGTTTATCCAGACGGCCCTAGTCGTGGGAAATGCCGAGGACGGAGAGATCCCGGAAGAGGAGATTTTTGCAACGACCCGTGCGTGGATGGATCTTCGCACGGCGGACATGCGTTTTGTGATAGGTGAGACCTTAGCGCAAAGCGACGCCTTGAAAAAGGAGAACACCCTGGGTCAGGCATGGTACGTAGCGAAGGATTCCGATGCGCAAAAGATGGCTTTGGCACTTTCCATGATCGATGCGGAAAAGGTCGGCGTCATGGGGCATTCCTTGGGAGGCGCAACGAGCGTGACGATCGGCAGACAAATGCGTGACGTTGTGGACGCCGTGATCGACTTTGACGGTACGATGCTGGGAGAGGAGCTCGCCTATGAAAATGGCGCATACGTATATCCGGCAGAGCCCTATCCCGTACCGCTTCTTTCGTTTAACAATGAGGAGCATCAAAAGACGATGGAAACCTATGGTACTTTGTACGTGAACGGTGCAGTGCTTGCAAATGCAAGGGATGGAAGGTATACTTACGTTAAGGGGACCGAACACATGAATTATACGGATCTGCCGCTGATCTCGCCGTTTCTTGCGTCCAAACTTGGGACGGGAAGCGTTGACGCGAAGAAATGCGTTGAGACCATGAATGAGATCACGCTGCAGTTCTTTGATCATTACCTCAAGGGAACGGGGAAGCTGCAGATTCTGGAGAGTTATTAAATGGAGATCAAGGTATTTAAGGTGGGAAAAGAAAGGCCAGAGGAGGTCGAGATCCGCTGTCACGAGATGACGGAGGAGGTTCGGGAGATCGTGGCCTTTGTCAAGACAAGGCAAGGGCAACTCACTGGCATACAAGAGGGGAAGCAATTTGAGATCGCCGTGTCAGACCTGGCGTATGTTGAGGCGGTGGACAACAAGGTCTTTCTCTATACGCAAAAGCAGGTTTATGAGACGCGGCAAAAGCTTTATGAACTGGAGGAGCTTTTGCGAGAAAAGCACTTCCTGCGCGTTTCAAAATCCTTGCTTTTGAATCTGATGAAGGTGCAGTCGATCAGGCCCGCCATGAACGGAAGAATGATGGCGGTGCTGCGGGGCGGCGAGGAGATCATCATTACAAGAAAGTACGTGGCGGAGCTGAAAAAGGCGCTGCGCGGAGGGCAATAAGGATGCGGGGAAAAGAATTTTGGATCGATTTTGTTAGAACGTTTTTTATGGTAACGACGCTGATCACGATATTGCTCTGCTTGGCAGGGCCTGTGCTGGCGCCTGGGCAGACCTTTAGTTATCAGGCCTTTGCTGCACCGATACTTTATGCCCTGGTCGGGACCGTGCCCAATCTGGTTTTGTATTCCAAGCGAGAATTAAAGGTACGGGAGCTCTTCGTCAGAAAGATTTTGCAGCTCCTTTTGATAGAGATAGGCGTGTCTT
>JAFPRF010000243.1 GCA_017400965.1 Lachnospiraceae bacterium | reverse complement strand
TCGTCAGGGAAAATCCTTCGGTTTTCAGGGAACTGATCAGCGTGGTAAACAGAAACTCATAAGCGGCTAGCCGTTGCGAAAACAGGGAAAATAGGGTATAATAATACATTAAGATCATTTTAGGAGGTCATTTGACATGAATCAGGATTTGGGCGGGTTTGGAAACGCAGGAAATTATACGCTGGAGGAGATCGAGGCAGCGCAGAAGCTTAAGAAAAAGAATGGCGGTACCTTGATGGAGAATCTGGCGAAGGTCACCGGAAAGGGGAAGCCTGCGCCGACCATGGATTTTGACAGTCTGACGGCTGCTGCCAACGCGGCAACGGCACAGATGCAGGCATTCTTAAACTCCGCGAAGGAGCGTGCAAAGGGCACGCAGAAGGCAACGGAAGACCTTGACAGCGTGAACGACCAGCTCTTTAAGAATTCCGAGGCGATCAACCAGGAGCTTGCAAGCCTGACCAAGAACTTAAAAGACGACTTCGGCATCGGTGCCGGCGCGTTTGGCAGTTCGAAGTCTGCGCTTGACCGCATGGAGACCGCATCTCCCGAAAAGGCTGAGGCAACGAGAGAGGAGATCCTCGAGAAGTTTAACGGCCTTGCCGGAAAGATCGAGGAGACCGTATTTGGGCAGGAGGAGTTCATCAAAAAGCTCGTCATCGCCTTTAAGCGTCCCTTCGTCATGACGCCCGAGGAGCCCAAGGCATTAAACTGCGTCTTCCTGACCGGTAAGAACGACACCGGAAAGCACTACGCTCTGTTCGAGACCGCTAAGGAACTGGCAAACAGGGGCGTGTTCAAGAGCAGCGACGTGCGCGTCATGGATCTTGGCATCTATACCGACGCATCGATGGAAAAGCTCTTCTTACAGGACATGTACGCAGCCCTTTCGAGCAACTCCAAGGTGCTCTTATTCGAGAATTTTGAAAACTGTCACCCTTCGTTCTTAACGCACGTGGCAAGCCTTGTCATCGACGGACAGCTTCGCCTTTCCGAGCGTTACGTCATGCAGAAGGGTCAGCTTGTGAACGTACAAAACTCCCTGGCTTCCGAGGTGGTCAGCACCTTCACGGCCACGGGAAAATATCTGATCTTCGTGACGGAAAAGCCCATCGACAAGGTGGCAGGCATCATGGGCGCACCCTTCATCAATGCGCTGGGCGACGTCTGCGTGACGGCAAAGCTTTCCGACGAAGCCATCCGCAAGGTGGCAGAGGGTGAGCTCGCTGAGCTGAAGGAAAAGGCAAAGGATCGTTGCTTCTTCGACGTAGAGGTATCTGAGGACTTCTTGGAATACAGCGTGAGCAAGTCCGAGAAGCAGGCAGGCCTTAAGGGCGTGCGCGACTTTTATGAGTGCGTGTTGCAGGCCCTGGCGCAGGCAAAGCTCGAGGGCGATTATCCGAAGGATGCGAAGATCATGCTCAGCCTAGAAAATGGCAAGGTGATGGGCAAGTACGGCGAGGAGCTGATCGACCTGTCCTCCCTGCTTCCCGAAGGATATCGCGGTGAAATCGACGAGATCCGCAAGGAAATGGACGACATCGTTGGCCTGGCAAAGGTCAAGGAATACGTCATGGGTCTCGAGGAATACTACAAGGTGCAAAAGAGAAGATCGGATGAGGGCCTGAAGGTCAGCGAGCTTTCCAAGCACATGATCTTCACGGGTAACCCCGGTACCGGTAAGACAACCATCGCCCGCATCATCAGTAAGTACTTAAAGTCCATCGGCGTACTGACCGGCGGTCAGCTCGTCGAGGTATCCAGGGCAGACCTGGTGGGACGCTACGTGGGTCACACGGCGCCCCTGACCAATAAGGTGATCTCCTCCGCCATCGGCGGCGTGCTCTTCATCGACGAGGCTTACAGCCTCTACCGCGGTCGCGACGATAACTTCGGTCTTGAGGCCATCGACACGCTGGTAAAGGGCATCGAGGACAACCGCGAGAACCTGATCGTGATCCTCGCTGGCTATTCCAAGGAGATGGAGCAGTTCCTGACCTCCAACTCGGGTCTGAAGAGTCGTTTCCCGAACGTAATCCACTTCCCGGATTACACGGGAGAGGAGCTCCTTGCAATCTCGAAGTCCATCGCAAAGTCCAAGGGCTACGTGATCGACGAGGGCGCGGACGCAGGGCTCCTGACCTACTTCAATGCCGTACAGGCGGTACGCGCCGCAGATGCCGGCAACGGACGCCTTGCGCGTAACAAGATCGAGGAGGCCATCTTAAACCAGTCCAAGCGTCTGGTGGCAGAGCCGGAGGCAGAGCTTTCCGTACTGCTGTCACAGGACTTTGACTTAAATGACGTCATGAGTGACGAGAAGTAATCTAGACCTAAGGAGTTTGACGGTAAAGATCATGCAAAAAAGACATTTAGCGGCTACGCTTGCAGCACTTGCGCTTTGCGCGGCGCTTGGCGGATGCGGCGACGGACAAGAGGCGAAGGAAACGGAAAGCGGTGCGGAAATCTCAGTGGAATCCAGCGCGATTTCTGAGAGCTCTCAGGACGCTTCGCCAGAACCTGGTGCGGAAGAGGAAGAAGCACTGAGCGAGGAAGCGGCGGCCCTGTTTGACGCCATCCAAGGCTGGAGGTTTCGCCTTCCGGCGGGGAGCGATGGATCTGTTTATCTGGTCGTGGATGCGAAGGGAAATTTTTCCGGAAGCTATCATGAAGAAGATCAGGCCGACGCCGGAGAAGGGTATGCGAAGGGGACTTTGCGCCTCAGTGAATTTGAGGGCAAGTTTACGGACGTGACGCAGGTTACGGACTGCGTGTACGAGGTGAAGGTATCAGACCTTACCTATCTGCAGACGCCGGGCGACGTAAAGACGGAAGGCGACGTACGCTACGTCTATACGGAAGGATATGGCATCGCCGATGCGGAAAGCCTGCAGATTTTCTTGCCGGGGGCGCGGATCGCAAAGCTTCCGGAGAAGTACGCGGCAAGGATCAAATCACAGCAGTTTACCGTGTCTGCGAACGGAGTGACCTATACATACGTGCCGGCGGAGCTGCCGTTTTGCGGCATGTTTAATCAAGAGACGGAAGAATGCTTTACTTCGCAAAACGGATCCGGAAAGAACGCCATTTACATGGTGAATCGCGGGTCCTTTCCAGGCCTGCAGCCGCAGACTCAGGAGCTAAACGCCGACGGGACCTACTTTTATGAGGACGTGCCGGCGGGAGCGCTGTATCTGGTGAGAAACCTTTGCTACCGCGTGCCGGAAGGCGGCTACGGCAGCGAGGACGCCCTTGTGGCGGATGCCATAGCGCACTTTAACAAAGGCGAGAAGGCCAGCGAGTTTTACGCGGTAAAGCCCAGTGATCAGGATACCTCGGTGAGCGTACGCTTCGTGAACGGCTACCCTTCCTACCTGGCGGGCTGGTCTTTTGGAAGCAATGAGGATACGCGCTACAACGTTGCGAGGATCGTACGGATCGACAATTTTGTTTACGTCTACGGATATTCCAGCAGCGAATACGACGATCTGATGCACGGCGAGGCAGGCACCTTTTTCCTGTCCTCCCTGACCTTCTCGGCAGATGCAAAGAAGATCTCTTCGGCAAGCGGGGAGAACATGACGAAAAAGATCTGCGCGCACGTGATCGCGAAGGGCGCGGACTTTACGAAGATCTACGCGGATGAGGCCGTCTGGGTGAACAGCTACGACACGGAGCTGATGGAAAAGTACGGACTGACCGAAGACGACATGTATGATGATTACGCGATCGTAGGCCTCGACGGAAAGTACGCCGAGTATGAACTCGCCGAGGATTGCGCAATCTACGTGCAGTACCCGGAGGAGGGCCCCTTCGACGAACTGCAGGGAAAGGCGGCATTCCACAAAAAGCTGGAGGCAGGCACCTATGACTATCTGATGATGCTACTTTTGGATGACAATGGCAAGGTCGTCTTTATGTACGAACCGTTCCGCCCGTAAAGCTTTGGGCGAAAGGCAGGGAGGAAGCACATGAAAAAGAAATGGAATTTTAAGATCACGTTCAATGCGGTGGTGACGCTGAGCTTTGTGGCGCTGTGCTTTATCGCAACGCTCCTTGGAGAGATTTCGGGCGGGAAGCTGACGGAGGCCTTTTTTATGACGAGGCATTCCTCGCTCCTAAATCCCCTGACGTACCTTCGGTTCTTTACGCACGTGCTCGGGCACAGCGGCTGGGATCACTTCCTCGGCAACATTTCGATCATCCTGATCCTTGGACCGATGCTCGAGGAAAAGCACGGCCCGACAAACATCTTACTGATCATTATTGTGACGGCACTCATCACCAGCGTCGTACACTACATTTTCTTCCCGCACGCGGCACTTTGCGGTGCCAGCGGCGTGGTGTTCGCGTTTGTGCTCCTTGCATCCTTTACGAGCTTTCATGAGGGAGAGATCCCGCTGACCTTTATCCTCGTGGCGCTGTTTTGGATCGGCCGCGAGGTGGTTTCAGGACTTACCGTGAAGGACAACATCGCAAACCTCGCCCACATCATCGGTGGCCTGATCGGCGCCTTTGTGGGCTATGAACTCAACAGGAAAGGCAGTGCCAAGAAACGCTCTTACAAGTAAGACGCAAAAAGGAGGCTTTTCGTGGAGAAAAAGGAACGTAAGCTTCTATCCAAACAATATAACAACAAGCTGAAGTGGGTTCTGCTCCTTTGCGCTTTTGGGCTGGGCCTAAACTTGCTGTGCAATAAGCTGATCGGCCTTACGAGCCTGCCGCTTTACCTCGACACGATCGGCACCATCGTCACGGCAAGGCTTGGCGGCGCACTGCCCGGCGTGATCGTGGCGCTCTTTACGAACCTGATCCTGGGCGTTGGCAATGCGGAGTCCGTTTACTTCGGCATCCTGAACATTTTGATCGCTGTCGTTGCCGCCTTTTGGTTCCAAAGCAGGGAAAAGCGGTACCACGTCGGTTGGCTTGCCCTGTTCGTTTTGATCGCGGCCAGCATTGGCGGCGGCATCGGTTCCGTTCAGACCTGGGTGTTTGACGGCTTCTCCACCGAGGGCATGAGCGGCGCGGTCACGAAATTCTTTTACGAGCAGCTCGGCTGGACGCAGTTTTGGTCGCAGTTTGCCTCGGGCTATCTTTTCGACGTCGTCGACAAGACGATCACCGTGATCATTGCGATCCTAACGCTTCGGTTTATGCCGGAGGAGGTACGGGCGAAGCTTCGCTTTACCGGTTGGAAGCAAAAGCCCCTAAAGGGCGAGGCACTCCTTAGCGTAAAGAACGCGAAGACGTCCTCCTATTCCCTTGGCACGAAGATCATTTTGGTATTGCTCGTTGCGTTTGTCATGATCGCAGGCGTGGTATCCTGGATCGGCCTGGTGCTGTTTAGGCAGTTCTCCATCGAGCAGCACGCCGGCTTTGCGCAGGGCGTGGCGAAGATGGCGTCCACAATCATTGATCCAAACCAGGTGGAGACGTACCTTACCGAAGGGGAAGACGCGCAAGATTACCTGCAGGTGAAGGATCTCCTGACGCAGGTGCGGGACACCTATCCTGACCTGCAGTATTTGTACGTATATCAGATCCGGGAAGACGGCTGTCACGTGGTCTTTGACCTGGATGCGCCGGACATGCCGGGAGACCTGCCCGGAACCGTCGTCGAATTTGAAGAATCGTTCTTGCCGTATAAGGAGCAGCTTCTCGCGGGAGAGGACATTGGCACCATCATCTCGAACGATTCCTACGGATGGCTCCTGACGGAGTACGAACCCCTCTATGACAGTCAGGGAAAGTGCGTATGCTACGTGTGCGCAGACGTTTCCATGAGCGACGTAAAGCACTACGAATACGACTTCTTTATCAAGCTGGCGTCCCTGTTCCTTGGCTTTTGCGCCGTGATCCTTGCAACCGGCGTGTGGCTTTGCACCTACCATCTGCTCTATCCCATTAACAGCATGGCGCAGACGACGGCGGAGTTTTCCTATGACAGCGACGAGGCGCGCAAACGGAACGTGGAACGCATCCGAGACCTCGACATCCACACGGGAGACGAGTTGGAAAACCTGTACGACGCTTTCGTGAAGGCCACCGAGGACAGTGAGCTGAACTTTACGGAGATGCAGCGAAAGACGGAGGTGCTATCCCTCCTGCAAAGCGGCCTGATCATGGTACTGGCGGACATGGTGGAAAACAGAGACCAGTCCACCGGCGATCACATAAAAAAGACTTCCGCTTACGTGCGCATCATTTTGGAAAAGCTAAAGGAGATGGGGTATCACGCGGAAGAGCTGACGGATCAATACATTGCGGACGTTGTCAAGTCCGCGCCGCTTCATGACGTGGGTAAGATCCAGGTAAGTGACGCGATCCTCAATAAGCCCGGCAAGCTGACAAATGAGGAATTTGAGATCATGAAAACCCATACCCTTGCGGGGCGCAGGATCATTGAGCAGACCATTCAGACGATCCCTGAGGCGGATTACCTGAAGGAAGCGATCAACCTTGCGGGTTATCACCATGAAAAGTGGAACGGCACGGGTTATCCCTACGGACTTTCCGGCGAGGAGATCCCGCTGTCGGCGAGGGTCATGGCCGTGGCCGATGTTTTCGACGCGCTGGTGTCGAAGCGCTGCTACAAGGAGCCCTATGACTTTGATTACGCCATGAACGTCATTCGCGAAGGGAGCGGCACGCATTTCGACCCGAAGGTGGCAGAAGCGTTCTTAAGCGCCAAGGAGGAAGTGCGCGCGGTGGCGGAGCGGTTTGGCGGCGAAAAGCCAGCCAAGACCAATTAGGAATTGGAAAGGAACTAAGAAGAAGTGAAAAAGAAGTATCCGGTCTTTTATTTGTTTGAGATTCCCGTAGAAATTTTTCTATACATTATCGTGATCCAGCTGGGCGCGCGGCTTGAGGCGTACCTCTTTGGCGTGCGCGAGGATCACCTGGTATCCACAATCATACTGGTCATTGCGACAGTATTTGTGATCGCCGCGATCATCTCGTCCATCGTGAACTTTGTCCGCGGGACGATCAAAAAGGCAAAGAAGAAAAAGGCGGCGAAGGAGTCCCAAAAGAAGAGTCTTCAGAAATAAAATGAGGGCGTGCAGTTTTGATGCACGCCCTTTCGTGTTGATTATGATTCTTATGGCTTACCGCTCGCACCCGAGAATGATGCCGCCGCGCTCCGCGTAGTAGCTGCAAAGGCCTCTGGCGGGGATGATGGAAACGTCGATGTCTCCGAAAAACTCCTTGATCTTCGAAACGATCTCGTTGGCGAGGGCGAGGTTTTCCACGTGACAGATGCGGATCTTGCCGCCGTGGTAACCGCAGGCCTTGATCTCCTCGACGATCTTTTCAAGAACGCGCTTGTCGCCGCGGCACTTTGCAATCGGGGCGATGGTGCCCTCGGGGCTGGCCGTTCCAAGAATGCGGATGTTCATGATGCCGATGGCGGAGGCTACGAGCTTGGGCACGCGTCCGCCAGCGGCGAGGTTGTGAAGGGACTGCAGGCCAAAGTAAAGCTTGAGGCTCTTTTGATACTGCACGATCTCTTTGCTGATCTCTTCAAAGGATTTGCCCGCGGCCTTCAGCTCAGCAATCTTTTCGATGAGGAGGACGCACCCGGGACCAGTGGAGAGGGAATCCACGATGCAGATCTTTACTTCGGGATGCTCGGAGAGGTATTGGTCCCTGGCAACGCCGGCGCTTGCGTAGGTGCCGGAGAGGCCACTCGTGATGGTCACGACGTAGATCTCGTCCGCGCCTTCAAAGGAATCCAGCCAGCTTTGGGTGGAGGGACAGGCGGTGTAGGACCTGCCGTGATGCGCGTAGAGATAATCCAGTACCTCCTTGACGTTCAGGCCGGGACTGTCCACGAAGGATTTCTCATCCGTCGAGAGGGTCAGCGGCACGGTTTCGAAGGGGATGCCGGGAAAGTCATTCATGTCGCAGGAGGAATCGGCTACAATTTTATACATGTTTAGCTCCTTGATGCACGTAGTTTTCATTACCATGTGATATTGTATTATAAAACCTGGAATGATACAATAGACAAAAAGGGCCATTTTGTCTATTTTGGACGTTGAAATCTGGCCGAAAATAGGAGAAACTAGTATCATACTGCGAAGAAAGGAAAAAAACGATGATCATCCGTTCCAACGTGAACCAGAAGACGAAGTTTACGCGAATCTGCATCGGTGAGGCGATCTTGGCGCTCCTGAAGGACCACGAGTTTACCAAGATCAAGGTCTCGGACGTGGTGAGGAAGGCTGGCGTTGCCAGGGCCAGCTTTTACAAGCACTACACCTCGCTCTACGGTGCCCTCTCGGATTACCTTCAGATCATCATTTCCGATTACGTGGAGGCTGGGGAGAAGATGCACATGCGCGAGAGCTACATGCAGCGAGACCACATCCTCTATTCCCTGAAATATTTTGATCAATACGCGGACGCTTTTTTGACCTTGGCAAGGCACGGCCTTCATGGTATTATGTTGGAGGGCGTGAACCGCTACATGGAGGAGAACATCCAGACGGTCAAGCGGATTTCCGTATATGAGCTCTATTCCTACGCAGGCGGGCTTCTGAACACCTTCCTCAAATGGGAGGAGGACGGGAAGAAGGACAGCGCGGAGGACGTGGCGGACATGCTGTATGATCTGTATTCCTATGAGACGCGATAGACAATGATGAGGAGGATGCGAACGTGAGCTTTGAGGAAGAGGTAAAGGAACTGATCGCCAAGGGACCTGGGGACTTAAAGGATCCCGCATGGCGTTTTGACGCATTTACAAACGGTAAGGTACTGCACCAAAAGAGAAAGAATCACCTTCCCGCGATGGGATGGAACAGCTGGAATGCCTTCGGCAGCGGCAATACCGAGGCACTGACCCTGGCCATGGCGGACAAGCTGGTGGAGCTTGGACTCGACAAGCTCGGCTATACCTACGTGGTGCTGGATGACGGTTGCTATCAGACCTATCGCAAGGACGGCAGGATCATTAACGAGGAGACGAAGTTCCCCTCGGGCTTTGGCGCACTGGCGGACAAGCTCCACGGCATGGGTCTTAAATTCGGCATGTACAACGACATCGGCACGAACCTTTGCGCAGGCGCGGCAGTGGGTACCTGCGGTCATGAAAAGACGGACGGACAGTCCTACGCAGAGTGGGACATTGATTTCTTAAAAGTGGATAACTGCTATTATCTTTGGGACAACGCCACGTTTTCCGACGCGGCAAACGCGAGATATGTCTTCGCGCCCAACGTCCGCCGCATCGAGGTAAAGGCAGACGGCATCGATCAGACCCTTTGCGCCGTAAAGGACGGCGTTCTTTGGGGGGAGCGCGCCGAGAAGAAGGACGCGTTTGTGACGGGCCTTGGCACCTTTGACGGAACCGGTCCTTTCGCAAGCCCCGTTGGCGCGAGAAGCGGAGAGCTGCGCTTTACCGTTGACGCGTCCAAGGACGTGGAGGCAGAGCTGTTTGTAACCTATGCGACGGGCAAGGAAGAGGGCGTCGGCGCATGGCTTCAGGTGGCAGTTGGCGAAGGCGAG
>JAFPRF010000242.1 GCA_017400965.1 Lachnospiraceae bacterium | reverse complement strand
AAGCTTGTAAAGGCGCTGAATGCGCTCTATAGGGAGAACAAGGCGCTGTATGAGCTCGATGATGAACCCGAAGGCTTTGAGTGGATCAATAACATTTCCGCGAATGACTGTACGCTGACCTTTGCAAGAAAGGGTCGCAAGGAAACGGATACGCTGCTTGTGATCGCGAACTTCTCCGGTATTGAGAAGGAGATCACCACGGGCGTGCCTATCCCCGGTAAGTATAAGGAGATCCTTAATACGGACGCGAAGGAATTCGATGGCAGCGGTATGGTGAACCCTAGACCGATCCCTTCGAAGGAAATCCGATGGGATGACCGCGACGAATCCATCACCGTAAAGCTGGCACCGTTATCCTTAACTGTTCTGCAGTATGTTCCCTTCACCAAGGCAGACCTAAAACGCCGCGAAGAGATGAAGGCCCTTCTGGCCGCGCAGGAAGCGCTCCGTATTACGCAGGAGGAAGAGCGTCTCGCACAGGAAGCAGCAGACGAAGCTCTGCAGCGTGCGGAGGCCTTGGCCCGGCAGGCAAAGGAAGCAAAGCTCGCTGCAAAGCATGCAAAGGAATCCCTGGATAAGGCGAAGAATGAGACGCAGAATGCATCCGCACTCGTTCAGGCAGAAACCGAAAAACTCCAGAACTTAAAGTCAACAAAATAACACGTAAGGTTTAAAAATCATGACAAAAGAAGAAATTGATGCATTTTTTACGACTGGCGTGTCCGGTCATGTTTTTAGCTTGGCGCTCCGCGTCTTAGTGACGATCCTGATCTTTTACATTGGCACCAAGCTGATCAAACTGCTCCTAAAAGTTGTACAAAAGTCCATGGAAAAGGCCAAGGCGGAGAAGGGCGTTATCACCTTCGTGATCTCGTTCCTGCGCGTAGCCCTGTACGTGGTGCTTGGTTTCATGATCGCCTCCCGTCTCGGCGTGGATGCGGCATCGATCGTTGCCCTTTTAGGCTCTGCCGGCGTAGCCATTGGCCTCGCCATTCAAGGGAGCCTGTCCAACTTTGCAGGCGGCGTACTGATCCTGCTCTTAAAGCCTTTTAAGGTGGGAGATTATATCATTGATTCCACGGGCAAGGAAGGTTTTGTTTCCGAGATTCAGATCTTTTACACGAAGCTCCAGACCCCCGACAACCGACTCGTGGTTCTTCCCAACGGCAATCTCGCTAACAACAGCATCACCAACGTGACGGCGGAGAGAACGAGAAGAATCGACATCCCCGTACAGATTTCCTACGGCTCTGACATCGAGACCGCAAAGGAATGCCTGATGGACATGCTGAGGGAAAATCAATACACCTTAAAGGAAAACGTAATGCAGGTTGTTGTGGACGCGCTTGAGGATAGCGGCGTCAAGCTGAACGTTCGTTTTTGGTGTAAGAGCTCTGATTATTGGCCTGCGAAGTGGGACGTTACTGAAAAGGTCAAGCTGACCTTGGACGCAAACAAAGTCGAGATTCCTTTCCCGCAGGTCGACGTACACATGCGATAAACTTAAGTAGGTGGCAGAAACAATGTTTCATTTATTTGAAAAGATCCAAAAGGGCGAGGTATATTTTATCGCCGAGATGAGTGCAAATCATGGCGGAAGCCTTGAAAATGCATTGGAAATCGTTCGCGGCGTTGCAAAGGCCGGTGCGGACTGTTTGAAAATTCAGACTTATACGGCCGACAGCCTTACCATCGATTGTGACAATGAGTATTTCCAGATCAAAGGAACGCTTTGGGATGGTCAAAAGCTCTACGACCTCTATCAAGAGGCTGGAACACCTTATGAGTGGCAGGCACAGATCAAGGATGAGTGCGAGAAATGCGGCATGGACTTTCTTTCCACCCCCTTTGACAACGCGGCAGTTGATTTCCTTGATTCCATTGGGGCGGAAGCCTACAAGATCGCTAGCTTTGAGCTTGTAGATCTTCCACTGATCGAATATGCAGCCTCCAAGGGCAAGCCCATGATCATTTCCTGCGGCATGGGCAGCGAATCGGAGATTTATGATGCAGTAGAGGCTTGCAGACGCGTTGGCAACAACCAGATCGTGCTCCTAAAGTGTTGCAGCGAATATCCTGCGAATTGGGAAGACATGCATCTCGCGAACATTCCCGACATGATTCAGAAATTCGGCGTACCCGTTGGGCTTTCCGACCATAGTGAAGGATCTGTCGCAGCGGTTGTGGGCGTATCCATGGGAGCCTGCGTTGTGGAAAAACACGTAAAGCTTGAGGGCGTGGAGAGTGCTGACAGCGCATTTAGCATGACCATGGAAGGCTTTGCCGAGATGGTAAAGGCCGCAAAAGCCGCAAAAACCATTGCCGGTAAGGTTCAATATGGTCCGACGCCAGGCGAAGAAAAGCTTGTTCCTTTCCGCAGAAGTCTGTTTGCGGTAAAGGACATCAAGAAGGGCGATCCCATTTCTGCAGAGAATGTTCGAAGCATTCGTCCTTCACAGGGCGTAAAGCCAAAGTATTTCGCCTCGATCAATGGCAGGGAAGCGCTCACGGACATTCCTTTCGGAACGCCCATTACCTGTGACAAGGTGAAGATCGTTCCACGCATTCAGATCAATCGTCTGATCCTAGATGAGATCGGAAAGGCTGATACGGAGTTT
>JAFPRF010000241.1 GCA_017400965.1 Lachnospiraceae bacterium | reverse complement strand
GGCAGGATCTCTTCGCGTTCCTTTTGCTGTGCAAGGAGAAAGACCATCACCTGCTCGAGATCCTTTGCGCCGCGGATCTTAACGTCGGGGATCATAGCCCCTTCCTTGGCATTGTCTATGGGAACAATGCACTCCTTAATGCCCTGCGCCGCCGCTTCACGCACAATTGGCAGAACGCCGCGTACGGGCCGGATCTCGCCGTTGAGTCCGAGTTCTCCGAGGAATAGAAAACCTGCCGTGCTTCCCGGCGGAAGGAACGCTAACGCCTCCAGCATCGCCATGGCGATGGGCAGGTCATAGGCCGTCCCTTCCTTCTTGAGATCTGCCGGCGAAAGGTTCACCGTGACATGCTTTGGCGGCACCTCGATCCCAGCGTTTTTCAGCGCCGCAAGCACGCGTTCCCGCGACTCGCGCACTTCTCCGGAAAGTGAACCTACCATGCTCATGGCAGGCAGTCCCGAGGTTGCATCCACCTCGACTTGTACTAGCTTAGCGCGTATTCCAAGCAAAGCACCTGATAATACAGTACTGTACATAAAATCCTCCTATCAAATTGGTTTCGTAAAAAGGGTAGTCTAAGGATTTCTTGGATCATTATAGAAATAGAATTTCCAGAAATGATTGTAAAGTGATTATAACCCGCTTACTGGAAAAAAGCAAGCGGGTTAGTCGAATAAAAACTGCGAAAAAACATAATTGCCCAAGTCTCTGCCGCGGTCCGTCAGGCGAATGCCCTCCGCGTCTTCTTCCAAAAGACCGTCTGCGACATTCTTTCGAATGATCTCGCTCCAATAGCCATCCCAAGCTTCTCCAAAGCTCGTTTCAAAGTCGGCGCGGCGGATCCCGCAGTTCATGCGAAGGCCCAGAAAAGCGAATTCCTCGATCTGGTCGCTACGGGTTAAGATTTCCTCCTCACTGCCCGCCAGAGGGTCTTTTAAGTACTCTTCCAGGCTTGTACCATTGGAGTACCTTACACCGTCAATGAGGGATGCCGAGCCAAGGCCAATGCCGAGATAATCCTTACGGATCCAATAGCCAACGTTATGCTGACAGGCATATCCTTCCCTTGCATAATTAGAAATCTCATATTGTGAAAAGCCTGCCTCGCGAAGGCGTGTGCCCGTATAGGCATACATTTCGCGGTCCAACTCCTCCGAAGGGATCTGGAGTTTTCCTTCAAATTTTCCCTGGCTTTCCCAAGCCGCGAACTGCGTCCCTTCCTCCATAATGAGACTATACACGGAAAGGTGTTCCGGCATGGGCTTCAGCGCAAGAACCCTTTCCAGCGTTGCTTTCCATGTATCAAGCGTTTGCCCCGGCAGCGCATTCATAAGGTCTACGTTAACATTCGTAAAACCAACTTCTCTTGCAATTGCATAGGTCTTTAGGAACGCCTGATAATCATGAATTCTTCCAAGAAGCTTTAGTTCCTCGTCATTTGCGGACTGCAGGCCAATGCTGAGGCGATTGATACCAGCCGCGCGAAAGCCCCTCAGTTTTTCCGTTTCCTGCTCCTGCGAAAGATTCGCTACGGTGCCTGGGTTGCACTCCATCGTGATCTCGGCATCCGCCCGTACGCTAAAGGTTTCTCGAATGCAATCCATGATCTTAGAAAGCTGCGCAGGTGAAAGCAGGGAGGGCGTCCCCCCGCCAAAAAAGATGCTGGGTACGATCCTCCCTGAATATTCCCTTCCTCTCTCTCGCAGCTCACGGCAGAGCGCGTCAACGTAACGCGAGCGCGTCTCTTCCGTACATGCAAAAGAAAGGAAGTCACAGTAATTGCATTTTCGCACGCAAAATGGCACGTGCAGATAGAGCATCAGCTCTTTTCGCTCATCCATGCTTTTTAGTCCCTATCG
Organism: Lachnospiraceae bacterium; assembly: GCA_017400965.1. GTDB lineage: Bacteria > Bacillota > Clostridia > Lachnospirales > Lachnospiraceae > Acetatifactor. The sequence goes on along the minus strand of JAFPRF010000241.1, from coordinate 6,879 downwards.
TCGAGCTTTAGCACGCTCATGAAGGCCTTCTGCGGGATCTCCACGTTGCCGACCTGACGCATGCGCTTCTTGCCCTCTTTTTGCTTCTCTAGGAGCTTTTTCTTTCGGGTGATGTCACCGCCGTAGCACTTCGCCAGCACGTCCTTACGCATGGCCTTTACGGTCTCGCGCGCAATGACCTTGCCGCCGATGGCTGCCTGGATCGGGATTTCGAAAAGGTGTCTCGGAATCTCGTCCTTGAGCTTTTCGCACATCTTTCTGCCGCGCTCATAAGCGGAATCCGCGTGCACGATAAAGCTCAGTGCATCCACCTCTTCCTTATTGATCAAAATGTCAAGCTTCACGAGCTTAGACTGCTCGTAGCCCTTAATGTCATAGTCAAAGGATGCATAGCCTCTGGATCTGGATTTCAGCGCGTCAAAGAAGTCATAAATGATCTCGTTCAGCGGCAATTCATATTTCAGAAGGGCTCTGTTAGCCTCAATGTATTCCGTTCCAAGATAGCGGCCGCGGCGCTCCTGACAGAGGGTCATGATGGAGCCAATGAATTCGCTCGTTACCATGATCTCCGCGTTGACGATGGGCTCCTCCATGTAATCGATCTCAGAAGGGTCAGGCAGGTTCGAGGGATTGGTCAGCTCGATGACCTCGCCGTTGGTCTTATGCACCTTGTAAACAACGCCAGGCGCAGTCGTCACAAGGTCAAGGTTGTATTCTCTCTCCAAACGCTCCTGAATGATCTCCAAATGCAACAGGCCAAGGAAGCCGCAACGGAAGCCAAAGCCAAGCGCGATCGAAGTCTCTGGCTCATAGAAAAGGGAGGCATCGTTTAACTGCAGCTTTTCCAACGCGTCCCTCAGATCAGGATACTTTGCGCCGTCTGCGGGATAGATGCCGCAGTACACCATGGACAGCACCTTCTTATAGCCGGGAAGCGGCTCCTTGCAAGGGTTCTTCGCGTCCGTTACGGTATCGCCAACGGCGGTATCCTTTACGTTCTTAATGGACGCCGTAATGTAGCCTACCATGCCGGCGGAAAGCTCGTCACAAGGGATAAACTGGCCCGCGCCAAAGTAGCCGACTTCGACCACTTCTTCCTTCGCGCCCGTCGCCATCATGAGGATCTCCGTACCCTTTTTCACGGTGCCTTCCATGATACGGCAAAAGACGATAACGCCCTTATAGGAATCGTACACGCAGTCAAAGATCAGTGCCTTCAGCGGTGCAGTTGGACTGCCCTTAGGGGCCGGGATCTTCTGGACGATCGCCTCAAGAACTTGATCGATGTTGATGCCATTCTTTGCGGAGATCAGCGGCGCATCCTGCGCTTCGATGCCGATCACGTCCTCGATCTCTTCGATCACGCGCTGCGGCTCTGCGCTGGGCAGGTCGATCTTATTGATGACGGGAAAGACGTCCAAGTCATGATCCAGTGCCAAATAAACATTGGCAAGGGTCTGCGCCTCGATGCCCTGCGCCGCGTCCACAACAAGGATCGCGCCGTCGCAGGCTGCAAGGGATCTGCTCACCTCGTAATTAAAGTCTACGTGACCGGGCGTGTCGATCAAATTGAAAATATACTCCTCACCGTCCTTAGCCTTATAAACCGTACGCACGGCCTGGGCCTTGATGGTGATGCCTCTCTCTCTCTCGAGTTCCATGTTGTCGAGGACCTGTGCCTGCATCTCACGGCTGGTAAGCAGCCCTGTCTGCTCGATGATGCGGTCGGCCAGCGTGGACTTGCCGTGGTCGATGTGTGCAACGATACAAAAGTTACGGATCTTAGACTGATCTATCTGTGACATGTTTAACCTCACGTTTTCTTCAAAATACAACAATCTCGGCTTTTAATTCTATCAGAAAAATCAAAGATTGTCCATTTTTTTCTATTTTTTCTGTTTTAGATATTGACAAAATTGGAATAATTACCTAAACTACAAGAGTATGTTTGCATTAGTCCTCCGTGTCTGGCTATGCAAGCAATTTGAACAATCGTTTTAATATCAAATGGAGGTATACTACATTGGCTAATATTAAGTCCGCAAAGAAGAGAATTTCCGTAGCGCGCGTTAATGCCGAGAGAAACAAGGCAATCAGATCCGGCGTAAAGACCGCGATCAAGAAGGTATTCGCAGCAATCGAGGCTGGTGATAAGGAGGCTGCAAAGGCTGAGCTCGCTTCCGCTACCAAGGTGATCGAGATGGCTGGCAGCAAGGGCGTTTACCACAAGAACAACGTTGCAAGAAAGGTTGCTCGTATCAGCAAGGCTGTAAACGAGATGGCATAAGCCTTCCTTCGAAAACAAAGCGCAAAATACAATGCATAAAAAAGCACCCATACCGTCATGTGGGTGCTTTTCTATTGCACTTTTTTATGTCACTTTTCAGGGAAGGCGGACAGCTATCTTCTGTGTCCGCCGCCGCCATGGCTAAAGCCGCCGCTGCTGGTATGATGACCATAGCTTCCGCCGCCACCGCTTCTCGAGCCACTCGAGGTCTCGATCTTAACCTTCGTCGTATTCTTACGAAGGAACTGGTCCGCCTGATTGTTCATCTGCGGCTGATTGCCAGCCACGTAGGTCATGGAATTGGTTGTATCCTTGCCCGGTGCCTGCTTCATGTTGACCGCACAGTAAATGCCTGCAATGATCGCAGGGATCGCAAGGACAACCACCCAAGGCAGGGAGGACACGCCGCTTCCCTCTTCTTCAATGCCATAGTAAGCAACCTTCTTGATCGCACGCGCGTAAGCTTCCTTGGCGCTAATGTCAAACCCGGAATCCAGCGCATCCCAAACGCGATTCTCTTCGCTCTCGCCGATGTTGTATTCGAGCTTCCCAGAGGTGGAAAGCCAGGTGCCTGCCTGAGAATCCGCTTCTCCTGCATGATACCAGTTATCAAGAAGGAGTGCGCCGTCGCCGTGGGGCTGATCGTAACCAAAGGCATTTTGATCATAGAAGTCATCCGCATAGTTTACCATGTTGCGGGTCCATTCGGTATCAGAAACACCCATTTCCTTATTGATGATGACCAAAACGAGGTCGCACTGGCAAAGGTCTTCCTGCTCTGCGATGAGCTTCTCCAAGGCCTCTTCCTCGGAATCCGTCAACTTGTCCGCGAAATCATAAACTCTCTGGGCAGGTGCCACGGTGTTATTTCTCTCGGGCTTTACGACAACCTCTTCCTTGTGCGCGATCTTCATGACAAGGAAAATGATCAGACAGATCGCCGCAGCGACCATCCAAAAACCAAAGGACTTAAAATATCTCTTACGCTCTTCTACTTTATGATTGTAACCGTTCTCTAATTCCATCGCCGACTCCCTCCTACATTAATCCTAAAATTCCGTTAATGGAAGCTGCAATGATTTCCAACAGCACAAACAACGTCGCGGTATAGCCCCAAACCTTTCCCTTGGAAAGCGGCGCCGTACCAATGATCTTTCCCGTCTCACCGTTGACGTAGAAGGGATAATCCTGGCCCTTATACTGATAAACGTAATTCCAGACAGGCATAAGGCCATATGCCGTCTTACGATCGAGCACGCGAACGCTTTGGCTGTTCGTAACGAGGGAGCTATATCCAGAGATGCTACTGCGAAGGATTGCTTTCGCATCATCTTCCATTTTACTTCTGGCTCTGGACTCAATGTCCTCCGCCGGCATGTTATAGCGCTCTGCATTGAAACCGGAAAGGTATTCCGGCATAAACTCCGAAAGCTTCGAGTAATCATAGGGCTCCATCAGGTCCATGACCTGGTCGGGCATCTTTATAGACGCATCAGCGGGGAGCTTTTCGAAGGGAATGTTCATGTCACGCACAACATGATAATAAGAGGTCTCGGTGTAGCGATAGTTGCCGCTGGTCCAATGACGCACCTTGGTGCCCTCGCCCTCGAATACGGCGTTGGTCTTGTAATCATAGAACCAAAAAGGCACGTAAACGCCCTTCATGGAGTCCAGACGCACCTCGGACAGGAAATCCGAAGGCGCAAAGGTCAGCTTCTTGAACTTATCGCGGATCAGATCCTTCGTCTTATCCTTGCTCAGCTCGAATGGAATGATAAACTTCGGATGGTACTCGTTGGAAATCCTCTCGTTGAAGATCACGGAGTTGTCACAATACGGACAATGCATTGCACTGTCAAACTCTTCCACCGGTATCGTACCGCCGCATTCCGGGCACACGCTAAGACCATAGGACGAATTCTCATTGTCCTTGCGCTTATAGGTGTCTTCGCCGCCGCAATAGGGGCAGACCATCATCTTTTTGTCAGGACTATAGACGGCGTTACCGCCGCAGTTCGTACACTTAAAAATCATCTTATCATCCCCCTACCAGGAAACTACATACCAATTTTTATTATAACAAAGCAAAAAGAAATCGGCAAGCGAAATCTCTCCGCTTGCCGATCCTTTTGCTTTATGAAAATAGCTTATTTGTTGTAGTTTACGATCTTGCCGAAGTCGGGCTTCAGGGAAGCGCCGCCTACGAGGCCGCCGTCGATGTCTGCCTGAGCGAAAAGCTCGGGAGCGCTGGCTGCGGAAACGGATCCACCGTACTGAATGCGGATGGAAGCTGCGGTAGCATTATCGTAAATCTCTGCGATGCAATCACGGATGGCCTTGCAAACCTCCTGTGCCTGCTCGGTGGTAGCAACCTTGCCAGTGCCAATAGCCCAGATGGGCTCGTAAGCGATGACTGCGGTAGCTGCCTGCGCAGCGGTCACGTTCAGGAATGCGATCTTGATCTGCTGACGGATCCAGTCAATCGTGATTCCCTGCTCTCTCTGGGTCAGGGACTCGCCACAGCAGATGATGGGGGTCAGACCATGCTCGAAGGCCTTGAGAACCTTCTTGTTTACGGTCTCGTCGGTCTCTGCGAAGTACTCTCTTCTCTCAGAGTGGCCGATGATCACGTACTTCACGCCAGCGTCAACCAGCATTGCGGGAGAAATCTCGCCAGTGAAGGCGCCCTTCTCCTCGAAGTACATGTTCTCAGCACCGATGTTGATGTTGGTGCCCTTTGCTGCCTCCATGGCAGGGATGATGTCGATGGCGGGTACGCAGAATACTACGTCTACGTCGTCATTGACTACAAGGGGCTTTAAGGTGTTAACCAGGACAACTGCCTCGCTGGGAGTCATGTTCATCTTCCAGTTGCCTGCGATGATCTTCTTTCTTGCCATTTTGCTCTCTCCTCTTACTTGTCATCAGCTGCTGCTACGCCGGGAAGAACCTTACCCTCAAGGAACTCAAGGGAAGCGCCGCCGACGGTGGAGATGTGGCTCATCTTGTCGCCAAAGCCAAGGTTGTTCACTGCAGAAGCGGAATCGCCACCGCCGATGATGGTGGTTGCATCGGTCTCAGCCAGAGCCTTTGCTACTGCGATGGTACCAGCTGCAAGGGTAGGATTCTCGAATACGCCCATAGGTCCGTTCCAAACAACGGTCTTAGCACTCTTTACAGCATCAGCGTACAGAGCAGCGGTCTTAGGTCCAATATCGCAGCCCTCTCTGTCTGCAGGCATGTTAGCAACATCGTAAACCTGGGTCTCAACGGGAGCATCGATAGGATTCGGGAACTCAGCGATGGTAACGGAGTCAACGGGAAGAAGGAGCTTTTTGCCGAGCTTCTGAGCCTTCTCCATCATCTCCTTGCAGTACTCGATCTTCTCGTTATCAACGAGGGACTTACCGATCTCATAGCCCTGAGCCTTTAAGAAGGTGTAAGCCATGCCGCCGCCGATGATCAGGGTATCGCACTTCTCAAGCAGGTTGGAGATAACGTTCAGCTTATCAGCTACCTTAGCGCCGCCAAGGATGGCAACGAAAGGACGAACGGGATTCTCAACTGCGTTGCCGAGGAAATCGATCTCCTTCTGCATCAGGTAACCAACAACGTTCTGACCACCCTTTGCGGTGATGAACTTGGTAACGCCTTCCACGGAAGCGTGTGCTCTGTGGGAAGAACCGAATGCGTCGCATACGTACAGGTCAGCCAGATCAGCGAGCTCCTTGGAGAACTCCTCTCCGTTCTTGGTCTCTTCCTTGCCACGGAAACGAGTGTTCTGAAGCAGAACAACGTCTCCTTCCTTCATATTCTCTACGGCCTTGGTAGCAGCCTCGCCGGTTACGTTGTAATCAGCTACGAAAACAACCTCCTTGCCAAGCTTCTCGGAAAGTCTCTTTGCAACAGGTGCAAGGGACTCCTTCTCATTAGGGCCGTCCTTTACCTTTCCAAGATGGGAGCAAAGGATTACCTTGCCGCCGTCATTGATCAGCTTCTTGATGGTGGGCAGTGCAGCTACGATACGGGTTTCGTCGGTGATCACGCCATCCTTCAGGGGAACGTTGAAGTCACATCTTACGAGAACGCGCTTGCCCTTTGCATTAATGTCGTCTACGGATTTCTTGTTTAAGCTCATTTGGGGAACCTCCATTTTATTTAAAGTGTTAAGGGGCCCGGTCCATAAGACCGGACCCCTAAGGTCTCTTTTGGGATTACTCTTAGTTCAGCTCAGCGAAGTACTTAATGGTACGAACCATCTGGCTGGTGTAGGAGTTCTCGTTGTCATACCAAGAAACAACCTGTACCTGGAAGGTCTCGTCGTCGATCTTGGAAACCATGGTCTGGGTTGCATCGAACAGGGAACCAAATCTCATACCGATAACGTCGGAAGATACGATCTGATCCTCGTTGTAACCGAAGGACTCGGAAGCAGCAGCCTTCATTGCAGCGTTGATGCCTTCCTTGGTTACGTTAGCACCCTTAACAACTGCGGTAAGGATGGTGGTGGAACCGGTAGGAACGGGAACACGCTGTGCAGAGCCGGTCAGCTTGCCGTTCAGCTCAGGGATAACAAGGCCGATAGCCTTTGC
>JAFPRF010000240.1 GCA_017400965.1 Lachnospiraceae bacterium | reverse complement strand
CGCCCGTGGTGATCTCCTTCTCAATACCGGAGAAGTTCGCAATCACAAGCAGCGTATCTGTTTCCTTGCGACCCTTTCTAGCAAAGCTCAGCGTACAATCATTTGCGGAAATGTTATTGATCCATTCAAAGCCCTCGGGTTCCTCATCGAGCTCATACAGCGCCTTGTTCTCTTTGTAGAGCGCATTCAGCGCCTTTACAAGCTTATTGACGCCTCTGTGGCCGGGATATTCCAAAAGCCCCCACTGCGCCGCGCGGTCCTCGTTCCACTCATCAAACTCGGCCAGATCCTGTCCCATGAATAGGAGCTTCTTGCCGGGATGCATCATGGTAAAGGCATAGGTGAGTCGCAGGTTTGCAAACTTCTGCTCGCGCATGCCAGGCATTTTACCGAGCATGCTGGATTTACCATGTACCACTTCATCATGTGAGAATACCAACATGAACTTTTCCGTATAGGCGTAGATCATGCTGAAGGTCAGCTCATTGTGGTGATGTGCGCGAAAATAAGGATCATATTTGATATAGTTCAGATAGTCGTTCATGAAGCCCATGTTCCACTTGAGGTCAAATCCAAGGCCGCCTTCCTTCAGGTCACCCGTGATCAGAGGGAACGCGGTGCTCTCCTCAGCGATGGACAATACGCCGGGATCACGCTGCTTCAGGATCGAATTTAAGTGCTTAATCATCTCAATGGCTTCCAAATTCTCCTTGCCGCCGTACGCATTCGGGATCCACTCGCCATCCTTGCGACCATAGTCAAGATAAAGCATCGAAGCGACTGCATCCATTCGAATACCGTCGGCATGGAATTTCTCTACCCAGAAAAGCGCATTTGCGATCAGATAGTTCGAAACCTCAGGCCTGCCATAGTTGAACAAAAGCGTTCCCCAATGAGGATGTACGCCCTTTCTGGGATCCTGATGCTCATAGAGGCATGTGCCGTCGAAATGGCAGAGACCCTGCTCGTCCTTCGGGAAGTGTGCAGGCACCCAGTCAAGGATCACGCCAATGCCAGCCTTATGCAGCTCATTGACGAAATACATGAAATCGATGGGGCTGCCATATCTCGCGGTGGGTGCATAATAACCGATCACCTGATACCCCCAGGAAGCATCGAAAGGATGCTCCATCACGGGCATCAGCTCTACGTGCGTGTAGCCCATGTCCTTCACGTATTTGATCACCTTCGGCGCGATCTCGCGATAATTCGGATAAATATCCTTATCTTCTCTCTCGATTACGGAGCCAAGGTACAGCTCGTAAACGCTCATGGGAACTTCGCCAGTCTGAAAATCCTCGCGGTTCTCGATGAAGTCCTGATCCTCCCATTTGAATTCCGAAAGGTCTGTAACGGTGGAAGCAGTTTCGGGGCGAAGCTGCGAGGCATTCCCGTAAGGGTCAGCCTTCAGATAGGTAATGCCGCTCTTTAGCTTTAGTTCATACTTATAATTCGAGCCAACAGACACGCCAGGCAGGAAAATCTCAAAAATGCCGCTGTTTTCGATGCGACGCATCTGATGCATGCGACCGTCCCAATTGTTGAAGTCGCCGACAACACTCACGCGCATGCAATTCGGTGCCCATACAGCAAAGAGAACGCCGCTTATGCCATCGATGTTCATGGGATGTGCGCCCAGCTTTTCATAAATCTCGTAATGAATGCCTTTTTCGAATCTCTGCACGTCATCCTGCGTGATCACGGGTGCGAAACGATAGGGATCCTCGACAACACACTCCCTGCCATCCTCATAGACAACGGTATAGCGATAGGAATCCAGCTTCTTCGCAGGCACAAGCACCGCAAAGAATCCCTCCTCGTCCGCTTCCTCCATCGCGAGGTCATAGGCATAGTTCGCGAACTTTCCGGTCTCTTTATCCTTCTCGCGCTGTACCCAGTGCAAAATCACTTCCGTGGCTCCAGGGAAAAACGCCTGTACCAGAGTTTGATTACCAACCTTCTGCGCACCTAAAATGCGATGCGGATCAGAGGACTCTGAGTAAACGATTTCTTCTATCAGAGGCCAATTCATTAGCTTATATAATTTCTTATCCATGGGACACCCCTTATAGGTTTTGATTTTTATCCTAACTCATGTAAGAACAAACCACTTCTAAGCTTCGGCTCAAACCAAGTAGACTTCGGAGGCATAAGTCTCCCGGCATCTGCAACTGCGAACAATTCGCCGATGGAGGTCGGATACATGGAGAACGCAACGCTTCCGGGAACCTCCGCGCATCTTCGCTCAAGCTCCTTCAGTCCCCTGATGCCACCGATGAAATCAATTCTCTTGTCCGTCTTTGGATCACCGATGCCAAGCACGGGCGAAAGCAGGTAGTCCTGCAAGATCGATACGTCAAGACCTTCCACGGGATCGCTGCTCATGATCCGCTCCTTTGCTCTCAAACAATACCACTTCTTATTCAGATACATGCCGAAAGTGCCCTTTTCGTTAGGCTTATAAGGCGTACCCTCTACGGCATTCGATACCTCAAAGCATTCCGAAACCTGCGCCAGGAACTCCTCCTTCGTCAGACCGTTCAGATCCTTGACGAAGCGATTGTAATCCAAAATCTTCAGCTCCTCATCCGGGAACAGGACGGAAAGGAAGTAATTATACTCCTCATTGCCGGTAAATGCAGGATTCTCAGCTCTTCTCTTAAGCCCCACCTTTACGGCAGATGCACATCTATGATGACCGTCAGCAATGTAGATTGCGGGAATCTCCTTAAATGCAGCCTGAATCTCAGCGATCACGGTAGCCGCATCGATCACCCAAACGCGATGCGTAATGCCATCCTCCGACACAAAATCATAAATCGGCGTCTTCGCCCTCTCGCTTGCAATGATATCGCGAAGCTTGTCGCTTCCGCGATATGCCAGGAAGATCGGGCCCGTCTGCATGTTGCAGATATCCACGTGATTGATGCGGTCCTGCTCCTTGTCAGCACGCGTATTCTCGTGTTTTTTGATTATGTTATTCTGATAATCGTCAATCGAAGCACAGGCAACGATACCCGTCTGGCTTCTGCCGTTCATGACCTGTTCATACAGATAATAGCAAGGCTTGTCCTCCTGCACAAATCTGCCTTCGGCGATCCATGCACGGATCATGTCTCTCGCCTTCGCATACACCTCGGGCGCATAAGTATCTACCTCAGGTCCAAACTGCGTCTCGGCGCGGTCAATTGCCAGAAACGATCCCGGGTTCTTCGCCACCACCTCGCAGGCTTCCTGCCTATTGTACACGTCATACGGAAGGGCTGCGATTTCCTTCTCTTTGCCTTGCGCGGGCCTAAACGCCTGAAACGGTCTAATGTCTGCCATGATGCTTCTCCTTTGCATTTATAAACTCCCTATAGTATAGCAAAAATTTGGTCTTTGCACAACGTTCTTTTTGTGATAAAGTATAGGTCAGAAGGCCTCGGTGGCTGGGCGAGGTACTGTGTGGCAATCCTCGGGGGCATGGCGTGCGAAGTATCTCTCAGGCCCGTTCGCACTACGTAATTTTGCGTAGCGGATACTAAGGCCGCTCGCGACATCCGCACAAGTGCGTCTGTTCGCGATACGCAGCCTAAGTACCGACGCAAAATACGTACCTGAGAGACACATTCGCGCGCCTCCCCCTCGAGGTTGTGAAAACCCATGACTCTCGCCCAGCCCCCTCGAGACATCGGTCGT
>JAFPRF010000239.1 GCA_017400965.1 Lachnospiraceae bacterium | reverse complement strand
CAAGCAGGCGAACGTGGATCGTATTGACGGTGAGATCGAGCATTCTACGAAGGAATTGCAGGAAATATTAGAAGCATTATCGCAGAATGCTTCACTTGTTGAAGAGAAAAAGAACAGCATCGAAGAAATCAAGAAGACGATTGCGGCTTCCTTTGATGCGGAGACGAATTCGACCAAGACATTGAAGGAGTCGAGTGAGAAGAAGGAGAGCTTGGCAGCGAAGCAAAAGGGCTTCTTTGCAAGGCGCGAGGAGCTGGCCGAGAAGAATGCAGCACTGGACAAGGAAGTGTTCCGCTTGAACTCTTCGAGGGAGCGCTTGGAAGAGACCATCGAGAATCTGATCAACTACATGTGGGATGAGTACGAGATTACCCTCACGGACGCAGCGGGCCTGCGCAATGAGGAGATGACGGATCTTCCCGCCATGAAGAAGGAGATCGATTCGTTAAAGGATAAGATCAGAAAGCTCGGCAACGTGAACGTGAACGCCATTGAGGATTACAAGAACTTGATGGAGCGTTACACTTTCATGAAGACGCAGCATGACGATCTGGTAGAATCCGAGAAGACTTTGGAGGCGCTGATCGCGGAGCTGGATGCGGCAATGCGTAAGCAGTTCCTGGAGAAATTCGCTGAGATCAACAAGGAGTACGACAAGGTATTTAAGGAGCTGTTTGGAGGCGGTAAGGGTACGCTGGAGCTGCAGGAGGATGAGGATATCCTGGAGGCAGGCATTCGTATTATCGCGCAGCCGCCCGGAAAGAAGCTGCAGAACATGATGCAGCTGTCCGGTGGTGAGAAGGCGTTGTCGGCAATTTCGCTGCTTTTCGCAATCCAGAATCTGAAGCCTTCACCGTTCTGTCTGCTTGATGAGATCGAGGCGGCGCTAGATGACTCGAACGTAGGGCGTTTCGCGAAGTATCTGCACAAGCTGACGAAGAATACGCAGTTTATCGTCATCACGCACAGGCGTGGCACGATGGAGCAGGTGGACCGCCTCTACGGTATCACCATGCAGGAGAAGGGAGTTTCAGCCCTCGTCTCCGTCAGCCTGATTGACAAGGACTTGACGGATTAAGGTAGATTCATTTTCGAATGGGACGGGCGGTGGCCGTCCATGATCACTCTCATGACGCGCTCTCGCTCATATGTCGACGTAGCGGTACTAAGGAGTGCTTGCTCGTGCGCGTGCAAGCACGGCCCGAGCAATACGCCCTCCAAGTACCGACGTCGACATGTGGTCATTCGAATGATCATGGACGTCTCCGCCCTGGGTATTGGAAAGCGGAAGTAAGGAGTAATCTGAAATGTGGAAGTTTTGGAAGAAGAAGGACAAAGAAGAGGCCGTAGAAGAAGTGCTTGAGGAGACCGTAGAGGCCGAGGAGAGTGCTGAAGCGGGTGATGCCGAAGAAGCTCAGCAAGAGGCTGAAGAAGTTATTGAAGACCTCGGAATCACTAAGGCTGATGAAGTGGCGGAAGTCGTAGCGGCTGAAGAGTTGTTCATGCCGGAAGAGCAGGTCGTAGAAGCAGTTGCAGAGGCGTATGCTGAAGCGGAGGCGGTTTCTGAGGATGCTGCCCAGGCCGAAGAGACAGAAGACAGCAAAGCGGCTGAGGCTATAGAAGCCGAAGACGAAAGCAGTGCCGAAGAAGACGCTGAGGCGGCTGAAGAAGAGACTGAATCCGAGGAGTCTGAGCCGGTAAAGAAGAAGGGTTTCTTTGCAAGGCTGCGCGAGGGTCTGTCGAAGACGCGTGAGAATATCGTGAAGGGGATTGACCGGTTGTTTACGGGCAATCAGATTGATGAGGATTTCTATGAGGAGTTGGAAGAGATTCTGATCATGGGCGATATTGGCGTGAATGCGACGACGGCGATCATTGAAAAGTTGCGTGCTCAGGTGAAGGAGCAGCATCTGAAGTTGCCGAAGGAGTGTAAGGAGCTTCTGATCCAGAACATTCGTGAGCAGATGGAGGTCGGTGAGACGGCGTATGATTTCGAGACGCAGCAGTCGATCATTATGGTGATTGGCGTGAATGGCGTTGGTAAGACGACGACGGTTGGTAAGCTGGCCTGGAAGTTAAAGGATGACGGGAAGAAGGTTTTGATCGCGGCGGCGGATACGTTCCGCGCAGCAGCGGGTGATCAGCTGGCTGAGTGGGCAAGGCGCGCCGGCGTTCCGATGATCGGTGGCAAGGAGGGCGCGGATCCCGCGAGTGTTGTATTTGATGCGGTGAATGCAGCGAAGGCCAGAGGCGTGGACGTGCTTCTGATCGACACGGCGGGTCGTTTGCATAATAAGAAGAATCTGATGGAAGAGCTTCGTAAGATGAATCGCATCATCGACAAGGAGTATCCGGATGCGCATCGTGAGAATCTGATCGTGCTTGACGGTACGACGGGTCAAAATGCTTTGGCGCAGGCGCGTGAGTTCGGTGACGTGACGAATCTGACGGGTATCGTTCTGACAAAGATGGATGGAACTGCGAAGGGTGGTATTGCCGTAGCCATTCAGTCGGAACTTGGAATTCCCGTGAAGTATATTGGCGTTGGTGAGACAACGCAGGATCTGCAGAAGTTCGATCCGGATGATTTTGTAAATGCGTTGTTTGACGTGGATTTGAGTGAAAACAAAGAAAGTGTCGAGGAGTAATAACATGAGCGAGACAATGTTAACGTTAGAGAAGTTCGAGGAAGCCAGCGAGATCGTAAGTAAGGTGACGCTGGAGACGAAGCTGGTGTACAGTGATTATTTCAGCGCACAGACGGGCAATAAGGTGTATTTGAAGCCCGAGAACATGCAGTTTACGGGGGCGTACAAGGTGCGCGGCGCGTATTACAAGATGAGTACTTTGACTCCCGAAGAGAGAAGCCGCGGTCTGATCACGGCTTCCGCTGGTAATCATGCGCAGGGCGTAGCATACGCTGCAAAGTGTTATGGCGCAAAGGCAACAATCGTAATGCCGACGACAACGCCTCTCATGAAGGTGAATCGCACGAAGAGTTATGGCGCAGAGGTAGTCCTGCATGGCGACGTGTATGACGAGGCTTGCGCAAAGGCATATGAGCTCGCTGAAGAGCACGGCTATACCTTTATCCATCCCTTCGATGACCTGACGGTGGCAACTGGCCAGGGTACGATCGCTATGGAGATCGTAAAGGAGCTTCCGCTCGTGGATTACATTTTGGTGCCCATCGGTGGCGGCGGACTTGCAACTGGCGTATCAACGCTGGCAAAGCTCTTAAATCCGAAGATCAAGGTGATCGGCGTAGAGCCGGCAGGTGCGAACTGCATGCAGGAGAGCCTGAAGAACGCAAAGGTGACGACGCTTCCGACGGTCAATACGATCGCTGACGGCACGGCCGTTAAGACGCCCGGCAGCAAGCTTTTCCCTTACATTCAGCAAAATCTGGACGACATTATCACCGTGGAGGATGAGGAGTTGGTTGTGGCATTCCTCGACATGGTGGAGAATCATAAGATGATCGTGGAGAATTCGGGTCTTCTTTCCGTTGCGGCGCTGAAGCACCTCGACGTGAAGGATAAAAAGATCGTATCGATCCTGAGCGGCGGTAACATGGACGTGATCACCATGAGCAGCGTAGTTCAGCAGGGTTTGATCTTCAGAGACAGAATCTTTACGGTTTCGGTTCTGCTGCCTGATAAGCCGGGCGAGTTGCATCGCGTTTCCGGCATCATCGCGCGGGAGAGCGGTAACGTCATCAAGCTTGAGCACAATCAGTTCGTATCGATCAATCGTAATGCAGCCGTAGAGCTTCGCATCACGATGGAGGCCTTTGGCACCGAGCATAAGAATCGCATCATGGAGACGCTGGAAAAGGAAGGCTATAAGCCGAGGCTCGTTCGTACAAATATCTAAGAATGGCAGGGAATAAGCGTGGAAAAACTGGCACAAAGCAAGGGGAAGCATAAGGGGATCATGAGAGTGTTTGACTATGTGGTCATGACGCTCTCTGCGGCGACCTATGGCATTGCCATCGGTCTGTTCCTGGACCCCAACATGCTTGCGCCTGGCGGCGTTGCCGGTACGGCGGTGATCCTAAACCGTATCGTACACCTAGAGACGGGTACGCTGATCCTGATCATGAATGTCCCGATTTTTCTTTTCGGGCTTTGGAAGTTTGGTATTCGTTTCATGATTTCGACGATCTATTCCACGTTTATGGCATCGCAGTTCATCAATTTCTTTAGTAAGTATCCGCCTGTGACGCAGGAGCCGCTTCTTGCAGCACTTGTTGGCGGATCTCTATCCGCAGTTGGCCTTGGCATCACCTTCCGCGCGGGTTCCACGACAGGCGGAACGGATATTATTGTAAAGTACTTAAGGAAAAAGTTCCCCTTCCTGAAGACGGGTATCTTAATGATGAGTCTGGACGTGCTTGTCGTTACGGCCTCAGCCATCGTCTTTGGCGATCTGGAGCGTGCACTTTACGCTGGCATCAGCGTCGGCGTGACTTCGTTTGTGTTGGATCTCGTTCTGTATGGAAGAGACGGCGCGAAGCTGATCTATATCATCAGTGACAAACCAAATGAGATCGGAAAGCGCCTGTTGGAGGAGCTAGACGTTGGCGTGACTTTTTTGGAGGGGCATGGCGCATACAGCGGGAAGGAAAAGCAGGTCATTTTCTGCGTTATGAAAAAACCTTTGGCGCCCAGAGCGGAAACTATTGTGAAGGAAGAGGATCCGCAGTCCTTTATGATCGTCACAAATGCCACTGAAATCTACGGTGAAGGCTATAAAAGTCTGTTCCAGGAGAAACTGTAGGAAGT
>JAFPRF010000238.1 GCA_017400965.1 Lachnospiraceae bacterium | reverse complement strand
TTCACTCTTACGATCGGCGCATTCCAGTTCAAACCAGAAGGTCACGCCGTCCGCCTCATTCAAAACGCCATATCCCTGGTTCATGGACTCCATCATGGCCTTCACGATGGACAGTCCCACGCCGCTTCCGCCGTATTCGCGGGTTCTCGCCTTATCCACCTTATAAAACTTATCCCAAAGCAGCGGCAGCGATTCCTCAGGTATGGGCGCTCCCGTATTGAACACGCTGATGCGCACCGTATCCTCTTTGTGCTCCACGCTGATCTTGATCTTCTTTTCGCCACTGCAATAATGAATTGCGTTCGACAAGTAATTTTGGAACACTTCCTCCGTCATGAACGCATCCGCCCAGACATGCACTTCTTCTGCAGCCGACAGCTCTATCTTGATCCCGTTCTTCTGCGCTAAAATCTCCGATTGCGACAAGGCATTATGGATCAGGGATGTCAGCTCAAACCTTTCCATCTGCGCTACTTCGCGGCCAAACTCCAGCTGATTCAGCGTCATGAGCTTCTGCACGATCTGGTTCATCTTCGCCGCTTCATCCACGATGACTTCGCAGTAATAATCCCTGCTCTCCGGATCCTCTCCGATCCCTTCCTGCAAAGCCTCCGCATAGCCCTGGATCAGCGCGATCGGGGTCTTTAATTCATGTGATACGTTCGAGAGAAATTCCCTGCGCATCTCATCGATCTTATCCTTCTTTTCGATGTCACGCGTCAGCTCATTGTTCGCGGACTTTAGGTCTGAAATGTTTTTCTCCAAAGACTGCGAGAGCTTATTCATGTTTTCACCGAGAAGTCCGATCTCATTCTTCGCCTTCCCCTCATACTTCGCGTCGAAATCGAGGTTAACCATGCGCTCTGAGATCTCATTCAGGCTCAGGATCGGCTTTGTGATCCTTCCCGTCACGAACCAAATGATGACGCCGCCAAGGAAGGTTCCAATGACACCGACGTAAAAGAAAAATCGATTCGCCAGGTCTGCACTTTCCTCAATACTCTCCAGGGGCGTGCTCATGATAAAGGAAACTCCGGTGGAAAGACGCCCCACCATTTCCAAATAAACGTTATCGCCGCGATGCATGCGCTGAATGCGATAATCCGATTCTTCACGAAGGATCACGAGTTCATCGCCAAAGGGATAACCCAACAAATAGCCAAATAACTGCATTTCCAGACGCTCGCCGCCATTGTCCGAGACATATTTCATGTTCGAGGTCTCGTCCATAACGTACGCGGAGATGTTATTTTTCGTAAAGGCATGCTCCAGCTCCTTGCGAAACTTATCGGACGTGAAATTATTATTTTCCGACGCCATCTTGATCGAAAGGTATGCGCTGTAGATGACGTTTGTTTTACTTCTTAAATAGTACTTTTCCAAAAAAAGCGTGTTCACAAGCCAGCAAAGAAAGATGACGCTGATCATCAATAGCAAAAAGATGAGAGCGAATCGCCTTCTAATGGAATGCTTTACGTTCGTACGCTTCATAGATTCTGCTCCAGCTTATAACCCATGCCCCGGATCGTCACGATCAGATCCCCCGCCGCGCCCATCTTGCTGCGGAGCTTTTTGACGTGGGTATCGATCGTACGCGGCTCTCCGTAATAATCATAATTCCAGACGTGATTCAAAATCGTCTCTCTAGATAGTGCAACGCCCTGGTTTTCCATAAAATACGCGAGTAGCTCATATTCCTTAAAGCTAAGCTCTATGGGCTCGTCATTGATGTAACACTGGTGCGCCACTTTATCGAGCTTGATCGGTCCGCATACAAGCGTCTCCTCTTTCGCCAGCTTACTCGTGCGGCGCAGGATCGCCTCCACTCTCGCCACCAAGATCTTCGGGCTAAAAGGCTTCGTGATATACTCATCCACGCCAAGCTGAAATCCCAAGAGTTCATCCCGCTCGTCCGAACGCGCCGTCAGCATGATGATCGGCACCTTGGAATACTCCCTGATCTCGCGGCAAACCTGCCAGCCGTCCATCTTCGGCATCATGACGTCCAAGATGACCAGCGCAATGTTCTTTTCTTTAAAGAAAATGTCCACAGCCTCCTCGCCATTCTCCGCCTCAAGCACGTCAAAACCTGCGTGATGCAGATAGTCATGCACGAGCTTACGCATTCTGCTTTCATCATCCACCACTAATACCCGCAAATTTTCCATGCAAAACCTCCGTTGTCTATTTCTTATTCTTCGTGCTCGCCTTTTCCTTGCGCTCGCGTTCCTTTTCCAAAATCAGCTGTTCAATGTAATTGTCAGGATTCAGGCCAGCCCTCGCCGCTTGGAGCTGGAGCTTGGTGTTAATGTCGTACGTCAGACGGATCTCGCCTTCCGCGCGCTTGAGTCTTGTATAATAATCCACGAAGCCCGCGCTGATAATGCCGGTAGGGATCGCGACGACGCAAACGCCAAGAAGTCCAATGACAATCGCTATCACCCTGCCTCCTATCGTGATCGGATAAATGTCACCGTAGCCGATGGTCAGGATCGTCGACATCGCCCACCAAATTCCGGAAAACCCATTGTTAAACGCCTCGGGCTGTACGTCATGTTCAAAGCCATACATGCAAAGCGAGGACGCCATGATCAGCATCATGATCATAAAAAGCGACGACATGATCTGGTTAAACCGCTCTTTTAATACTTCCGACACCACGTTAAACGCGTCGATGCTCTTATTGACTTTAAAGAGGCGCAGGATACGCACCGCGCGGATCATGCGGAACGCCACCATACCGTTGGAATTGATGTCCATGAAATACGAAATGATCGTCAAAAGGTCAACAACGCCATAGAACGAGATCATGAACGCCAGCGCCGCCTTACCCTTGGACTTTTCCGGATAGAGCATGTCACTCGTATAAAGACGCAAAACATACTCAATAATGAATATGATGATCGTTACGAGTTCGATCTTATGGAGAATCGCATCATAGGGATCCATCTCGTCAAAGGTTTGCAGGAAGGTCACCGTGATGCTTGTGACGATCATGAGTACGATGAAGATGTCAAAGATCTTGCTCGGTGTGTCTACCTGCGTACCGATTTGGATAATGTCAAAGATGCGTTTTTTTGTAAGCTTCCCCTTCGCTTTTGCCGCCATAATCGTATCCCCACCTTAAATTAATTAAAAAATCCCCACAATCAATGTTGTCAATAATGCAAATACCCAAGCAATGCCGCACTGCGCCAATACCATAAACAGCGCCCACTTCTTTCCAAGCTCCCTGCGCACGGCTGCAACCGCAGCAACGCAAGGCGTATAGAGCAGACAGAACACCAACAGCCCGCTGGCAGCCGCCACGGAAATTGCGCTTCTCAGCGCCTCCGTCGTTCCAAAAAGCACCGTGATCGTCGAAACCACGCTCTCCTTTGCCATGAATCCGCTGATCAGCGCCGTGGAGATTCTCCAGTCACCAAAGCCAAGCGGTGCAAAGATCGGTGCGATCAGGCCTGCGATTCCCGCCAAGATGCTGTCCTTCGAATCCGTCACCACGCTAAAGCGCAGGTTAAAGGTCTGCAGGAACCAGATCACGATCGTCGCCATGAAGATCACGGTAAAGGCTCTCTGCAGGAAATCCTTCGCCTTCTCCCACAAAAGCTGCATCACGTTTTTAAGCCCTGGCAGGCGGTAGTTCGGCAGCTCCAT
>JAFPRF010000237.1 GCA_017400965.1 Lachnospiraceae bacterium | reverse complement strand
GGATACCCGTGCGGCGCTCACGGCGCTGAATCAAAGGAAATTCTCTTAATCAAATCTTAATCAAATTAATCATTTTTCCCAGAACGCAGAAACAGCGCGAAGCCTTATAGAACAAGCCTCGCGCCATCCAATGAAAAGAGCGCGAGACGGGAATCGAACCCGCGACCCCCTCCTTGGCAAGGAGGTGCTCCACCGCTGAGCCACTCGCGCATGTCTGTCGTGTCAACTGACAAAAAGTAATATACCAAACTTTTCCGCAAATGTCAACACTTTAATTTTACTTCTTTTTGCAAGATTTTTTCGAATTGTTTATACAATTAGAAAGATTCCCAATGTATTGGCTTGGAATGCGCTTGGAATTCGTCTGAATGTGGAATAAAACTAGACGGGAAGGGCTGAAAGAGGTATAATCTATATATCTGGAACTCGAAAGGAGGCTGGACCATGAGGCTGGAATTTATCGGTGCGGATCATGAGGTAACGGGTAGCTGTCATTACCTGGAGGTCGCAGGAAAGAATATTTTAGTGGATTATGGCATGGAGCAGGGGGCAAACGCATTTGACAACGTAAGTCTCCCAGTAGAGGAGGCGATGATCGATTACGTGCTGCTGACGCATGCGCACGTGGATCATTCGGGAATGCTCCCGCTTCTTTATGCGAAGGGATTTCGCGGACAGATCTATGCGACGGACGCGACGGCGGATCTTTGTTCGATCATGCTGCGTGACTGTGCGCACATTCAGATGGCCGAGGCAGAATGGAAGAACCGTAAGGCTAAGCGTAGCGATTCGGTAGAGGCGGTGGAGCCGATCTACACGATGGAGGACGCAGAGGGCGTGATCAAGAGGATCGTGCCCTGCCATTATGACACGGAGATCCAAGTTTGCGACGAGGTGAAGATCCGTTTTACGGACATCGGACATCTTCTTGGTTCAGCCAGCATTGAGGTTTGGCTGACGGAGGATGGAAAGACGAAGAAGATCGTCTTTTCCGGAGACATTGGAAATAAGAACCAGCCGTTGATCCGCAACCCGATTTACACGAAGTCGGCGGATTACGTGGTGATGGAGTCCACCTATGGCGATCGCACGCACCCCGTGGAGCGGGTGGATTATAAAGGGGAGCTCGCAAAGATTTTGAAGGAAACCTTTGACCGCGGCGGTAACGTCGTGATCCCGTCCTTTGCCGTGGGCCGTACGCAGGAGATGTTATTCTTCTTGCGGAAGATCAAGGTGGAGCGCTTGGTGGAAGGACATGAGGACTTCCAAGTATTCGTGGATTCGCCGCTGGCCGTGGAGGCGACGGGCATCTTCCAGGAAAATCGCATGGAATGCTTTGACGGTGAGGCGATGGAACTCGTAAAAGAAGGAATCAATCCCATTGCGTTCGCGGGCTTAAAGCTCTCAATCACGAGTGAAGAATCCAAGGCGATCAATTTTAATGACACCCCGAAGGTCATTATTTCCGCCTCCGGCATGTGTGAGGCAGGCCGTATCAGGCATCACTTAAAGCATAATCTGTGGCGTAAGGAATGTACGATTTTGTTCGTGGGCTATCAGGCGATCGGAACGCTTGGCCGTAGCATTATCGAGGGCGCGAAGGAGGTCAAGCTCTTTGGCGAGCCGATCCAAGTGAACGCGCAGATCAAGCAGTTGGCGGGTCTATCGGGCCATGCGGATAAGAACGGATTGATCGAGTGGATCTCCGCGTTCGAGGAGAAGCCGAAGAAGGTCTTCGTTGTGCATGGCGAGGATTCGGTCTGCATGAATTTCGTGGAGTGCTTAAAGATCGAGCATGGGCAGAGGGCGTACGCGCCTTACAGTGGCACGGTGTTCAATCTGCTGTCGAATCAGTTTGAATATGAGGCAGAGCCTAAGCCCGCGAAGAAGAAGCAGAAGATCGCAAGCGGTGTATTTGCAAGGCTTCTTGCATCCGCGCAGCGTTTGCTTGCTTTGGTACAAAAGAGCGACGGCATGGCCAACAAGGACATGGCGAAGTTCGCAGATCAGATTAATAGTTTATGCGATAAATGGGAATAGTTTAAGATTTGCGTAGCAAATCTTAAATCCTGAGCGAAGCGAAGGACGTGACGAAGGTCACGCTATCCTGAGCGAAGCGAAGGACGTGCCGAATGGCACGCTAGCTTGCAGTTTCTCTACCATCAGTTGAGTAAAAGTCAAATTTGCGCCGATTGTTAATGGCGGACGAATGCGTTATGCTGATCATGTAAGAAATCTCCTTGCAAGGGATCAAACAAAAAGAATATGGAGGAGAAACAATGAACGTGATCGGTGAGAACATTAAGAAGCTTCGTAAGGCGAAGGGTATGACGCAGGAAGGTCTGGCGGAGGCAGTGAACGTCTCGTTTCAGGCGGTCAGCAAGTGGGAGAATGGCGGCTCGCCTGACCTGGAGATGCTGCCAATCCTGGCGAACACCTTCGGCGTGACCATCGACGAACTGATGGGCTTTAAGTTAAATGCCTATACCAACAAAGAAAAGTTCATCCGGCTCATGGCGGATGCGGGCGTGCTAAAGCGCGGGCATTTTGACCTGCACGGGTTTGACGCGGATTACTATGTCGACTCAGAGCACTTTACCACGAACATTCATCTGGCGAAGCTGGGTGAATTCTTTGCGGACTTGATCATGGAGGAACATCTCGAATTTGACTGCATCGTCGGGATGGCGTATCATGGGATCAGCTTCGCTGCGGCAACCGCCATGGCGCTGGCAAGCAAGTATGGCGTGACGGTGAACTACTGTCATGACAGAAAGGTTCCGGACAGTCGCGGACGGATTCTTTGCGGACACACGCTGGAAGACGGCGAGCGGATCGTAGTGGTGGACGACCTGATCAATAGCGGGAAGACCATCGTCGAGCGCATCGAACGGCTAAAAGAGATCGCTGACGTCAAGGTTGCCGCGGTGGTCGCGGTCGTCGATCGGTATGAGAAGGACATGGAGAGCGTCCACGGAAGCGGCGCAAAGCTCTTGGCAGAAAAATATGGTGCAAAGATCTTGACGGTGGTCAGCGGCGACGACATCACCCGCGCGATCCGTCAGGGCATAGTATAATCACAAGGAGAACAACATGAGTTACGCAGATACCATCTTTATCAATATGTGCAAGGACATCCTGGAAAACGGGACGAGCACGGAAGGGGAGAAGGTTCGCCCGCACTGGCCGGATGGCGCGAGCGCTTATACGATCAAGAAATTCGGCGTGGTGAACCGCTATGACCTGACGAAGGAATTTCCCATCATGACGCTGCGTAGGACGGCGCTAAAGTCCGCGACGGATGAAATCCTTTGGATCTGGCAGCAGAAGTCTAACAACATTCATGACCTGCACAGCCACATTTGGGATGAGTGGGCGGATGAGGACGGCTCCATCGGAAAGGCCTATGGCTACCAGCTGGGCGTAAAGCACCAGTATAAGGAAGGCATGATGGATCAGGTGGATCGCGTGCTCTATGACCTGAAGAATAACCCCTTCAGCCGCCGGATCATGACGAACATTTACGTGCATCAGGACCTGCATGAGATGAACCTTTACCCCTGCGCCTACAGCATGACCTTCAACGTGACGCAAAAGCCCGGTGCGGACAGGCTGACATTGAACGCGGTCTTGAACCAGCGTTCGCAGGACGTGCTCGCAGCCAACAACTGGAATGTGGTACAATATGCCGTGTTGCTTCACATGATTGCTCAGGTGAGTGGCATGGAGGCAGGGGAGCTGGTTCACGTCATTGCAGATGCGCATATCTATGACAGGCATGTTCCGATTATCAAGGAGCTCATTGCTAGGGAGCCTTATCCCGCACCGAAGTTCTGGATCAATCCTGAGGTGAAGGATTTTTACAAGTTTACGAGAGATGACGTAAAGGTCGAGAACTATGTCACTGGCGAGCAGATCAAGGACATCCCCATCGCTATCTAGTTTTTGTAGAGGAAATCATGTACGAGGACAATTACGAGAAGATTTTGAAGAAGAATGACGAAGCACAGGATGAGGCAGAAGAACTCCAAGAAGTTCAGGAGCGTTGCTTTTTCCTGAGTGGCAAGATCAAGGGCATTTTTTGGTGCGAACTGATCGCCGGAATCGCTTATGCAATCTTTAAAGTGATTTTAGAGAATGTCTCAATTTATGGCATGTTTAGATACCCGCTTTGGCAGACGGCTTCGATTCCAATCATCCTTGCTGTAGCCATGATCATTTGCTATGTTTTGAGTTGTATTTTCATGATCTTGATGGCGAGATATTATGAATCCTTCCTATTTGCCGGCGTATTATTTATCATAGCCAATGCGTTGGATATTGTTGAAGAATTTACTGCAGATCAGGGTATTTCCACGATCCTCACTCTGGTGGCCGCGGTCCTTGGCATCGCACAAATGTATTATTTTATTAACGGCATGACTTCCGCGCTGTCAGGCATCGACTTTGACCTGCGAAGCAAATGGGAAATGTATTGGAAGGGCTTTTGGATCTTGTTTGGCCTATTTGCTATCTGCACGCTGTTTGTGATTATTCCAATCATTCGCATCGTGGCGGCCCTGCTTTTGATTGTCTTTCCCTTTGCCTTGTTTGCCCTTGAAATTTGGCGTTACATACTCCTTTGGAAGACATCGGGAAGCCTGATCGGATATGCGCTTTATTATGAATCACGAAATTGATCTGGAGGAAGATGATGAACCTAATCGTAGCAGTAGATAATAACTGGGCCATTGGCAATAAGAATAAGCTCTTGGTATCGATCCCGAATGACATGAAGCATTTTCGGGAGGAGACGACGGGCAAGGTCGTTGTGCTTGGCAGAAAAACGCTGGAGACGTTCCCACAGGGGCTGCCACTAAAGAATCGCACCAACATCATTCTCACAAAGAATCAGAATTTCAAGGTGAAGGATGCCATCGTGGTGCATTCGCTGGAGGACCTTCTGGAAGAGCTAAAGAATTATGAGTCCGAGGACATTTACGTGATCGGCGGGGACAGCGTATATAAGCAGCTGTTGCCGTATTGTAACGTGGCGCACGTCACGAAGGTGGATCATGAGTATGCGGCGGACACCTATTTTCCGAATCTCGACAAGGATCCCGCATGGCAGATCACGGCGGAAAGCGATGAGCAGACCTATTTCGACCTGCCGTATCAATTTCTAAAATACGAGCGAATTTAACCTGGAAAAGTGCCTTAAGATAATCTTAGGGCACTTTTTTGATTAAATACACCACGAAAACGGTTAAGACTTTATATTGACTTTTCTAATAAGAAGGATAATAATTGAATCAAATCTTTTTTGAAAAGACTTAAACTTTTATGGAAAAGAGGGAACTAACATGGAAAAGAAAAACATTGACTGGGGCAGCATTGGTTTTGGATACATTCCGACGGACTACCGTTACGTATCCTATTTCAAGAATGGCGCGTGGGATGAGGGTCAGCTGACGACCGATTCCAACATCGTCCTGAACGAGTGCGCAGGCGTTCTTCAGTATGCTCAGACCGTGTTTGAGGGCCTGAAGGCATACACGACGGAGGACGGTCACATCGTCACCTTCCGTCCTGACTTAAATGCCGATCGTTTGGAGCAGTCCGCTTCCAGACTTGAGATGCCCGTATTCCCCAAGGACCGTTTCATCGACGCAGTGAATCAGGTAGTTGCAGCCAACGAGGCATTTGTACCTCCTTACGGCAGCGGCGCAACCCTGTACATTCGTCCTTACATGTTCGGCAGCAACCCCGTTATCGGCGTTAAGCCTGCTGATGAGTACCAGTTCAGAATTCTGTGTACGCCCGTTGGCCCTTACTTCAAGGGCGGCGCTAAGCCCATCACCATCAAGGTGAGTGATTTCGACCGTGCGGCACCTCATGGCACTGGCCACATCAAGGCTGGTCTGAACTATGCAATGAGCCTGCATGCGATCGTAACCGCACATAAGGAAGGCTACGATGAGAACATGTATCTGGATCCAGCAACCCGTACGAAGGTTGAGGAGACCGGTGGCGCAAACTTCCTGTTCGTAACCAAGGACGGCAAGGTTGTAACGCCGAAGTCCTCCAGCATTCTTCCTTCCATCACGAGAAGATCCCTTGTATACGTTGCAAAGGAGTATCTTGGACTGGAAGCAGAAGAGAGAGAGGTTACCCTCGCTGAGGTTGCTGACATGGCAGAGTGCGGACTTTGCGGTACCGCAGCCGTTATCTCTCCCGTTGGATGCATAGATGATCACGGCAACAAGATCTATTTCGAGAGCGGAATGGAAGAGATGGGACCTGTCACAAAGAAGTTATATGAGACCTTAACAGGCATCCAGATGGGCCGCATTGAGGCTCCTGAAGGATGGATCTGCGAGATCTGCTGATGTGTTAATGCCGGCGCGGCCGGTGGCTTAAAAAGGAGAATGAAATGAAGATCAAAAACGTAAAGGACATTGAAGGATTTTTTAAGGTAGTCGATACCTGCAGCGGCAAGGTTGAGCTTGTTACCGACGAGGGAGACAGACTTAACTTAAAGAGCAAGCTTTCACAGTATGTATCGCTTGCAAAGGTATTCTCGGATGATATGATCCCCGAGATGGAGCTGGTTGTTTACGATCCCGATGATGCGATCAAGTTCGTAAACTTCATGGCAGGCGGAGCAGTTAAATAAGTCGGATATCATCTTTCGAAGATCTTTTTCATGGCGGCGACGAGAGAAACGTTGTCGCCATGTTTCATGTAACATATCCTTATAAAACGGCCCTCCATTCCGGCGAAGGTGGAGCAGTCCCTTACCATGAGACCCTGCTTTATGAGTTCCTCAAAGACAGCGTGCGAATCGGGGTTAACCGATGAGCCCTCTTCGTTTAATCTTATGAGGATGAAGTTTGCTTTTGTGGGATAGACTTTTACCCCGGCAAGTGATGATAATTCGTTTTTCAGATAGGTAAGCTCGCTAAGAGCTTCTTTTTTTACACCGGATATATATTCATCATCTGTAAACATCTTT
>JAFPRF010000236.1 GCA_017400965.1 Lachnospiraceae bacterium | reverse complement strand
GGCCAGGTAAGTCCCCCTTGGAAATACACGGCATAGGGCTCCTTGATGGGTCCGTCCGCGGAAAGCTCGATGGAGGAACCAGATACGAAGGCGCCTGCCGCCATGATGACCTTTGCATCGTACCCCGGCATGTCCCAGGGCTCGGGCGTTACGTGGCTGTCCACGGGTGCCGCCGCCTGGATGCCCTCACAGAAGGCGATGACGCCCTCAGGGGTTCCAAAGGTTACGGCCTGAATGATGTCATGTCTGCTCTCGGTGCCGTTCGGGATCACGGGAAAGCCGAGCTTTTCGTAGAGGTTTGCAGCAAAGATGGCACCCTTAAGTGCACTTGCCGTCACGGTCGGTGATAGGAACAGTCCTTGGTAAAACTGGGGCAAAATGCCAAGGGAGGCACCCACTTCTTTTCCAAGTCCGGGGCTGGTCAGGCGATATGCGGCGTTCTCCACGCATTCCTTCTTGCCAGCGATGTAGCCGCCGATCGGTGCCAGTCCGCCGCCTGGATTTTTAATGAGAGACCCTACAACCATGTCCGCACCCACGTCGGAGGGTTCCCTGGTCTCTACGAATTCTCCATAGCAATTGTCCACCATGCAGATCACGGTGGGCTTTACGGATTTGATGAAGGAAATCAGTTGTCCGATGCGGTCAACAGATAACGTGGGCCTTGTCTGATAGCCTTTGGAGCGCTGTATGGTCACGAGTTTGGTCTTTTCGTTAATGGCTGCCTTGATGCCGTCGAAGTCAAAGTTTCCATCTGGCAGCAGGTCTACCTGTCTGTAGCTCACGCCATATTCCGCAAGGCTTCCCTTGGAAGGTCTTATGCCGATCACTTCTTCAAGGGTGTCATAGGGCTTTCCCACGGGCGATAAAAGTTCATCGCCGGGGCGGAGATTACTCATAAGGGCCAGCGCCAAGGCATGGGTGCCACAGGTAATCTGGGGACGCACCAGCGCGTCCTCGGTATGAAACACTTCCGCATACACGGCCTCAAGGGTGTCCCTTCCAAGGTCATTATAGCCGTAGCCGGTGGTGCCAAGCAGACAGGCCTCGCTGACCTGGTGCTGTTGCATGGCCCTTAGCACTTTGAGCTGGTTGACCTCGGCCACTTCATCGATGGCCGCAAATCTCTCCTTTAGGCCATCCAGCACGCTGGCTCCAAACATATAGACCTCTTCCGAGATCCCCATGGCAAGATAGGCTTCTTTTGTTCCTAACATATTACTTCCTCTTCTTTCTTTAAGCCTCGGGGCGAGGCTTGGACAGTCTTTCTGCTAACCATTCGACCCAGAAAGCCTGTCCACCCCTTCCCCTCGAGGTAACTATAAGTCTAATGTGTAAACTAAATAATGCTTTGTTGGTGCAGTTTTTCTAACATGCACGTTAAGATGTCAGTTTCGTTGTATTCGAATTCGTTTTTATTGAGCCAGATAACATCGGGCTCGCGGCGGAACCAGGTGAGCTGGCGTTTGGCGAAGTGGCGGGTCTCGAGCTTGATTTTGGCGATGGCCTCATCTAGGGTGCAAAGATCATCGAGATAGTCGAGGATCTCTTTGTAGCCAAGGCCCTGCATGGCAGTCATGCCACGTTTGCAGCCCATGTCTTTGAGGCGCTTTACTTCGTCGACGAGCCCGTCTGCGATCATTTGGTCAACGCGCAGTTCAATGTTGGCGTAGAGGCGCTCGCGGAGGTCGTTAAGAACAAAGTAGCAGCAGTTGTAGGCGCGTTCTCGCTCGCGCTCCTCTTCGTTATGTGCCGAGATCGGCGTTCCGGTCAGGTGGTAGAATTCCAAGGCGCGGATGGTGCGCTTAACATTATTTGCATGGATAGCCTCGGCCGATGCGGGATCCACCGCAAGGAGCATCTCGTGAAGTACCTCAGGGCCTTCTTTTTCCGCCTTCTCCTCCAACATTTTTCGATAATCCGGTGCATCGTCATTTTCGGTGAAATTGACGTCACGAAGTAGCGCCTGTACGTAAAAACCCGTACCACCGACAACGACTGGGATCTTTCCGCGCTCGTAAATGCCTTTGAGCGCCTCTTTACAAAGCTTTTGGAAGGTCACGACGTTGAATTCTTCCCAGGGCTTTAAGACATTGATCAAGTGATGCGGCACGCCCTGCATTTCGTCCGGACGGATCTTCGCCGATCCCACGTCCATGTACTCATAGACCTGCATCGAATCTGCCGAAATGATCTCACCGCCAATGGCCTTCGCAAGCCCGATCGACAGCTTCGTCTTTCCAACGCCCGTCGGTCCTCCGATCACCACCATCGGCGGCAATCCCTGGCCTTGATTCTCCTTCCCTTCCATAATCTCCTACCTCTTTCTAGCCTTAAACGATGCGCTTGAATTTCTTCTCCATCTCGTACTTGGAGATGGTGATGATGGTGGGTCTTCCGTGAGGGCAGTTGTACGGATTATCGAGGGTCAGCAGTTCCTCGATGAGTTCGTCGGCCTCCTCGCGGGAAAGCCTGTTGTTGCCCTTCACGGCTGCCTTACAAGACATGGTTGCGATGCGTTCCTCAACGACGCGGGGGCTTTGCTTGGCAACGCCAGACTCTAGTTCATCTAATACCTCAAGAAACATCTCCCGCTCGCCGCAGCCGTATAGGTCCACGGGTACGCTGCGCAGCGCATATTCATTTCCCCCAAAGGGCTCGATCTCGAATCCCATTTTTTCGAAGATGGGCATGCACTCCAAAAGCACTGTCTCCTCCTGCCCGGAAAGGCTGACGATCACAGGCGGCAGCAGGATCTGCGATACCATGTCCGCTTCGCGATAGCGCTTCATGAAACGCTCATATTTCACTTTCTCATGCGCCGCATGCTGATCTAAAATGCAGAGCTTATCCTCATATTGGAACATCCAATAGGTGTCAAAAACCTGGCCAATGATCTGGTATTTGGACTTATTACTCTGGGTGAGGATGCGTTCCTCAAAAAGATTCATCTGCTTCGCATCCGTGATCTGCGGCGCCTGCGCTTCCACCGGCTCCGCAGGCGCTATTTCTTTGACGGCAGGCACCTGCGCAGCGGTCACTTTAGGAGCAGGTGCTGACGCCTTTACGTCCTCATGCGTCTCCGTGAAGAAATCATCTGCAGGTGCTTCCTTTACTGCGGGTCCCGTGCTGGGTGCGACGGGCGTTGCGACAGGCCGCGATACGTTCTTTAGCCTCTCCCAAACGGGGCTCTTCTGGAAGGTTTCCCTCTTTGCCTCGGAAGCATGGTACCTAGTCTCTTCCGCGACGAAGCTCTCCTGTCGCCTGTTTTGTTCAAAGGGCTGCAGGGTTGGTTTTTTAGCCTCTTCCCTACGCTCTTCCTTTTCCCTTGCGATGGTCTCCTTTTCCAAACCCAAACGGTCCTGCGGGATCATCTCTTTGTGCACCAGTGCATCCTTTACGGCGCTGGCGATCAAGTCCGCGATGGTGAAGGGATCCGAGAAGCGTACGTCCATTTTGGTCGGATGTACGTTGACGTCCACCTTTTCGGGATCCATGGTAAAGTGGATCACGCAAAAAGGGAATTTGTGCTGCATCAAATACTCTTTATAGCCTTCTTCAATGGCTTTCGCCATCATGTTGCTTCGTATGAATCGTCCATTGACGAAATAAATCTCGAAATTACGGTTGGAACGCACCAAAATGGGCTTTCCAAGATAGCCTTCCAGCCGAAGGCCATTTTTCTCAAACTGGATCGGGATCACGGCATTCGAGATCTCACGGCCATAGATGCGATAGATGACCTCTTTTAGGTCACCGCTTCCAGAGGTATGAAAACGCGTCTGCGAACCGATCGTAAATTGAAAGGATACGTCAGGTCTCGACAGTGCCAAATGCTCCATGAGGTCTGCCACGTATCCGGCTTCGGTCGGTGCCTGCTTTAGGAACTTCTTTCGAACAGGCACGTTATAGAAGAGATTTCGCATGACAAAGGTCGTGCCCTCCGGTGCCCCAACCTCCTGCAATTCCTTCGGCACGCCGCCCTCGATGCAAAAGCGTACGCCGGTCAGCGTCCCCGCCGTCTTGGTGATCAGTTCGACCTGTGAGACGGCTGCGATGCTCGATAATGCTTCACCGCGAAAGCCGAGGCTATGAATTCTCGAAAGATCGTCTGCGTTTTCGATCTTACTCGTGGCATGTCTAAGGAACGCCTTCTCGACCTGATCCTTTTCCATGCCCGAGCCATTGTCCGTCACGCGTACAAGGCTTACGCCGCCATCCCTGATCTCCACGGATATGGCGGTGGCGCCAGCATCCAGCGCATTCTCCACGAGCTCTTTTACAACGCTCGAGGGGCGTTCCACCACCTCGCCTGCTGCGATCTTATCGATTGTTTCTGAATCCAGTACGTGTATCTCGGCCATGCTTTGACCTCCTATTTTCCAGTCCAGCGGTTCTTCAGCTTATTTTGCAATTTATAAAGCGTATTCAGGGCATCAAGCGGCGTCAAGGTGGTCACCTCGACCTCCATCAGCTCCTTGAGTACGTCCTCGTCCGTCACCGTGTCAAAGAGGGACATCTGCCCTAAGTCGATCTCGTCATAGACGATGGGCTTTTTTGATCTGCCCTCGCCCTTCGTATCCACGGCGATGCTCTGTACCTTCTGCGTGATGTCATTGTCAGAGAGCTGCTCCGCGATCTCCTTCGCGCGGTCAATGACCATGTCGGGCACACCTGCGAGCTTGGCGACCTGGATGCCGTAGCTTCGGTCCGCGCCGCCGCGCACAATCTTACGAAGGAACACAATGTCGTCGCCGCTCTCCTTTACGGCAATGCAATAGTTGTTCACGTTATGCATCTTATCCTCAAGCTCCGTGAGCTCATGATAATGCGTCGCGAAAAGCGTCTTTGCGCCGAGGAGCTTTTTGTTGCTCACGTGCTCGATCACCGCCCATGCAATGGACAGACCGTCGAAGGTAGAAGTACCGCGGCCGATCTCATCTAAAATCAGCAGGCTGTTCGACGTGGCATTGCGCAAAATGTTTGCCACCTCGTTCATCTCCACCATGAAGGTCGACTGGCCGCTGGCTAAGTCATCCGATGCGCCGACTCTCGTAAAGATGCGGTCGACAATGCCGATGTCCGCGCTCTTAGCAGGCACAAAGCTACCGATCTGCGCGAGGAGCACAATCAGCGCACTCTGGCGCATGTAGGTCGACTTACCGGCCATGTTCGGCCCGGTGATGATGCTGATCATGTGCTTGTTGCCGTCGAGGAAGGTATCGTTTGCAACGAAAAGATCTCCCGAGAGCATCTGCTCCACCACGGGGTGACGGCCGTCCCTAATGTCGATCACGCCTTTTTCATTGAGCTTCGGACGCACGTAGCGATTGCGCTCCGCGACGAGGGAGAGGCTGCAAAATACGTCGAGTCTCGCGATCGCCTTTGCAGTCTTTTGAATGCGTTCGATCTCCTGCGCAATGCTGTCGCGGATCTCACAGAAAATGTCATATTCGAGGGTCTGGAGCTTCTCCTCCGCGTTGAGGATCGTGTCCTCCAGCTCCTTTAACCGCGGCGTCGTGTAACGCTCCGCGTTTGCCAGCGTCTGCTTACGGATATAGTCTTCGGGCACGAGATTCGCGTAGGAATTCGTAACCTCAAAGTAATAGCCAAACACCTTGTTGTATTTGATCTTCAGACCCTTGATCCCGGTTCTCGCGCGGTCCTCTTCTTCGAGCTGCGCGAGCCACTGCTTGCCATCTCTTTTGGCGCTTCGAAGCTTGTCCACGTTCTCGTCAAACCCGTCGCGCAAGATCCCACCCTCGCGGATCGTGATGGGCGGTTCCTCCGTAATGGACTGCAGGATCAATTGATAGATGTCCTCAAGGCCGTCGATCTCCTCCCTGCAGGAAGACAGTTCCTTACTCTGAAAACCGCCAAGGACGGTTTTGATATGCGGCAGCATCTCCAGGGAATTGCGAAAGGCCAAAAGATCCCTGGGATTGGCTGTCTTATAGGTGATCCTGGCGAGCAATCGCTCCAGGTCGTACACGGGATTTAAGTACTCTCGGATCTCATCGCGGGAGACACTGTTTTTGCCAAGCTCTTCCAGTGCGTCGAGGCGCTCTTCCATCGCCGCCTTTTCGATCAGAGGCTGCTCGATCCAGCCGCGGAGCATTCTCGCACCCATGGCGGTCTTGGTCTTATCGAGCACCCAGAGAAGGGAGCCTCTTTTTTGCTTCTCGCGAAGCGTCTCAGTCAGCTCCAGATTTCTTCTGGTGGAGCTGTCAAGGAGCATGAATTTATTAGTCAGATAGGGATACAAATGCCGAAGCTGACCTAAGTCGTTCTTCTGCGTATCATACAGGTATGCAAGCAGCGCGCCAGCGGCCACCAAACCCACTGGGAAATCCTCGATGCCAAGTCCGATCAGCGTGCTCACCTTAAAGTGCTTTTGCAAAAGCCGCTTACAGCTTTCGTCATCGAAAAAGTGCGCATCCAGCGGATTGATCGCCGCGTGAAGCCTTGCGCGCAAGTCCTCGAGCTTCATTCCGCTCACCAAAAAGGCATCGTTGCAGATGATTTCAGAGGGTTCGTATTTCATGAGCTCGTCGCCGAGCTTTTTCAGGTCTTCAAGCTCTGTCAGGTAATAGTCACCGGTGGTGACGTCCGCCGCGGAAAAACCGATCTTGGTCGGCGTATAGGCGAT
>JAFPRF010000235.1 GCA_017400965.1 Lachnospiraceae bacterium | reverse complement strand
ATCAGCTTACCGTTTGGTCTGTCCTGTATGCTATTTAGAAACTCCTCAGAAAGCTTTGCTTTATACTTTCCATACATTTCGAGATCATCTGGTGTAATGTCAAGCTTTGCCGCGATCTCCGTGATCGGCTTCATGACCGCTTCCTGTGCAATTTCAATGTCTGTCTTCATCTTACTTCCTCACAATCTATAAAGTCTGTAGGAGTGCATCAAACTCCTCCATGGTCATCAAGACCTTTCTCGCCTTGGTGCCCTCTGCTTCGCCGACAACGCCATATTCACAGAGCTGATCCATGATGCGCGCCGCGCGGTTAAACCCAATCTTCAATAGTCTTTGCAAGCTACCCACTGAGGCCTTGTTCTTGTCCGCATTTTCAATGACAAAGCGTCCAGCCTGTTCGAAATACTCATCCAGTCCGGAATTGCCGCCGGAGGAACCGCCGGAAGCACCTGAACCACCGCCATTTCCCATGTTGCGGATCTTCTCTTCAATATCCTCCGCATAGGTATTTCCGATCATCTGATTCTTTAAGAAATCAACTACGTCGCTAACTTCCTTATCAGAGACAAATGCACCCTGGATTCTCGCGGGCTTAGAATAGCCCTGCGGGTAAAAGAGCATGTCGCCCTTACCAAGGAGCTTCTCTGCGCCGACCATGTCCAGAATCGTTCTGGAATCCACGCCAGAGGATACGGCAAATGCCACACGGCTGGGCATGTTCGCCTTGATCAGACCAGTGATGACGTCTACGCTAGGTCTCTGGGTTGCAATGATCAAGTGAATGCCACAGGCTCTTGCCAGCTGTGCCAAACGACAGATGGATTCCTCCACCTCTCCGGGGCTGACCATCATCAGATCGGCAAGCTCGTCGACGATAATAACGATCTGCGGCAGCTTTGCGGGTACGTCAGCCTCACCGCTGTCACGCATGCTTTCCAGCTTCTTGTTGTAGCCCTTCAGGTCACGTACGTTAAAGTCGGCAAATTTGCGATAACGATCTTCCATCTCGGATACGGCCCAGTGAAGCGCTGCGGAAGCCTTCTTGGGATCTGTCACAACCGGGATCAGCAGGTGCGGGATGCCATTGTAAACGGAAAGTTCAACGACCTTCGGGTCTACCATGATCAGCTTCACGTCATCCGGATGTGCCTTGTAGAGGATGCTCATGATCAAGGTATTGATACATACGGATTTACCGGATCCCGTGGAACCTGCGATCAGCATGTGGGGCATCTTTGCGATGTCTGCAACAACGGTTTGACCTGCGATATCCTTACCAACTGCAAAGGCCAGCTTGGATTCGAACTCCTGGAATTGCTTGCTCTCCAATAGGTCGCGAAGTGCAACCATCATGTTTTCTTTGTTCGGTACCTCGATACCGATGGCGGCCTTTCCTGGGATCGGCGCCTCAATACGAATGTCCGTTGCAGCTAGGTTTAATTTGATATCATCAGCTAGGCCAACGATCTTACTTACCTTCACGCCCTGCTCAGGCTGCAATTCGTATCTCGTAACGCTGGGGCCCTGGCTGATGTCCGTAATGGTCACGTTAACGCCAAAGGTATGGAGCGTATCGCGCAGACGGATCGCCGTCTCTTTCAGCTCAGCGCTATTATCATTAGTATTCGCCGCACCCTTTTGAAGTCTCGAAAGAGGCGGGAACATGTATGCCTTCGGAACCTTCTTCACGGCCGCCTGCATTTCCTTGCTGACTGCCTGGTCACCCGCTGTGCCATCATTCGCAGGTGCTTTCCGTACAGGGCTGGGATTTTGATATCCAGCCGCTCCGTGACCCGCGCCATCTCCCTGTCCGCCGCTGTGTACCTGAATGCGTTCTGCTTCTCTAGGCAGCGGTGCATTGCCGTCCTTTTGGAAGCGTTCTCTGCCGGATTCGGAATTACGAACGTACTGATCACGCTGGAATTGATCCTGCATACGCTGTCTCGCCTGTGCGATCTCGTCATCCACTGCGTTAATTGCAGCTGCAGCAGTTGTAGGAGTAGCGGGAGGAACGGATGCAGTAACAGGTGCCGGCATCTGCGTTCTCGGCGCAGTGATCGGTGTCTGAGCAGGTGTCGGAATCGCATGTTCTGCAGGTGCTGGTGCCTGCCTGCGATTTACCAGCTTGGGTTCAGGGATTTCTTTATAGCTGGGATCCTCTACGTAAGTGATCTCATGAATGTCATTTTTCTTTCTGCGGGCATCGCTTGTCGTCTGAGCCGCGCGAAGCTCGGTGTCATTGCTAACGCCAGAGACCTTCTTATCCATGCGAAGGATACGGTCGTTTTCCTTCTCCTCGGCGCGTCTTCTCTTTTCATCCTCGCGCTCTTGGAGTCTAGATTTCTTCTCTTCCACGCGCTCGTACTCTCTTGCTTTACGATATTCCTCACGAGACTCCGCCAAAGCGAGCTGCTCTTCCCGGCGTCTTTCCGCAAGTTCTCTGCGAAGCTGTGCATCCTCGCGGGTCTTCTCGCGCAGTCTCTCACTGCCGTTCTTTACGCCGTCAAGAAGGGATCTCTCAGTCAATAAAATGATCGAAATGATGCTAAGTAAGATTACGATCAGCACCGTACCAATGGTTTCCAGATTGTGATGCAAAAGATAAGTCAGGCTTCCGGCCAGAATGCCGCCACCCTTTTTATGCATGCTGCTATAGGCGTAAATCGTCTTTGCAGAGTACTTCACCATCGTCTTGACATTGTCAGTAAAGAGTTCGCACAAAACACCGCACATCAAAAACAGAACTCCCGCTGCGACCATCTTACGGATCGCGGTAGGACTTCCCTGATTTGCAAACCAAAAAGCCAGTGCCAGGAACATTAAGATCGGGGCAACGTAAGCCGTAAAGCCAAAGAGACCAAACAAGACCTTACTGATCGCATCGCCGACGGCGCCAACGACGCCAAAGTTGCAAAAGAACAAAAAGAGCATTGCAACAAACCAAATAATAACGGCTATTTCATGAAACATGGCGCTGTCTTTCGCAGCCTGCTCATAATCGATTTTCTTCTTCGTACTAGTGGAAGCTTTGCCGCTGCTCTTCGTACTCTTTCTCACGGAGTTCGAAGTTTTAGCGGGTAGATTTTTCTTCCCGGAATTATTTTTTCCAGAAGAGTTTGCCATATAAAGCACCTCTTATTCCAATAAAATTCAATATATTATAACACTTTTAGATGGTATTGTCTATTTGTTCTCATTCTTCGAGTTCTGGTTTACGGAAGGGCGAACGCCGTCGGTCCAAGTAATGTGGTCCTCAGACAGGGAGTTCAGCGTATTCATAACCTTCTCAATGTCACGGCGCTCAGCTTCTTTCTTCTTCGCGCGGTTGACTATAAACTTGGAAACAAAGCCCTTGCCTTCCATGGACTCAGGATGCTCCATGGCATATTCGAGCGCAGCCTTACGCTTTGCCTTTCTGTCATGAAGGAGCTGCAGGATCCTTCTGGGATCCAATGCTTCCAGTGCACTCACAAAGGGGCTTTTTCCAGTCTTTTCATCCGCAACAAATTCCGGTACCAAAACGCTCTGCAGACCAATACCTGCTAGAACAACTAGGAGACTTAGCAGTAATAACAAGCCGTCAAACGGAACGTCAATAAATGCTGTCATGGGAACGCTCTCTACTGCCATGACCGTATGAGCTACT
>JAFPRF010000034.1 GCA_017400965.1 Lachnospiraceae bacterium | reverse complement strand
ATCGCTTAAATCATTTTTCTGAAGGATCCGCTCGCCAACTGCTTCGTCGGCCCCACATGCAGAGAAACCAATCTGCTCCGCAAGTCGTTTGTCCCACGCAGGCCTTCGGTGCAAACTGGCAGGCATGGCAAGCGTAATCCTCGCATTCTCTTCACTCAGCTCCTTGGTAATCCCGATATGTCCGTAAACATCCTCGGGCCTCACCCAGGATTCCTTTTGGTTTTGATTCCGCACGTTATCCGCGTAATTTGCATCGAAATTGAGCAAAATTCCGCCAGGTTTTAGGAGTCTGTGCCACTCTCTGTAGGCCTTCTCGGGATCAGGCAGCGTCCAAGTAACGTTGCGCGTCACGATCATATCAAAGCTTTCGTCCGCAAAGCTTGTCTCCTGCACGTCCATCTGCAGAAAAGTCGCTTCCACGCCAAACGCTTGCGCCGTCTTTCTTGCTTCCTCCAGCATGGAAGCCGTCAGATCGATCCCCGTCACACGGTGCCCTTCCTTCGCCAATAAAATGGCAAAATAACCCGTTCCCGTGCCGGCATCCAAGATGTCCAATATTTTACCCTGCGGCATTCTCGCGCGCAGTTCCGTAAGCCATCTCTCGCTGATTTTATCATGCAGTTCATTTAATCGAACGGTCTGAAAATCCTTCGTACGGACCGTCCAATATTTCTGCACCCGCTCTTCTAATTCTTTGATTTCCTTCTCTTGCATGCCTTATCCTTATATTTCCATCACGGATTCAATGAGTTTTTTCGTATATGCTTCCTTCGGATTTTGAATGATCTGCGCCGCGGCGCCTTCCTCCACGATGAGGCCGTCCTTCATGACCAAAATGCGGTCACAGAGATTGCTCACCACGGCGAGATCATGAGATACAAATAGTGCCGAGGCTCCCGTATCCTTGCAGATTTTGGATAACAGTTCCATGATCTGCGCCTGGGTGGATACGTCAAGAGCGCTCGTGACCTCATCGCAGAGCAGGATTTCCGGTTTTACCGAGATGGCTCTCGCAATTGCAAATCTCTGACACTGACCGCCGCTTAAGCTTCCCGGTCTACGACCCGTCAGTTCCTCCGATAATCCAACTTGCTCTGAAAGCTCCTTTAGGTCAAGCTTTGCATCCTTCCCGAGGAGACTGCGTACGCTCTCCCAAAGGGAAGCGGCAATCGTGCGCCTTGGATGGAAGGATGCCACTGCATCCTGAAAGATCATCTGCATGGTACGATAGTCTTCTTTCGTGCGCTTTTGCGTAAGTGCCTTCCCTTTTAGCAGGATTTCGCCTGCGTTCGGCGCTTCCAGTCCGCTAATGAGCTTTAAGAGCGTTGATTTTCCGCTGCCGCTCTCGCCAACAATACCAAGGATTTCTCCCTTGTTTAGGGAGAAACTCACGCCTTTTAGTGCCTGATTTTCCGATTGTTTTTCACCATACGTTTTTGAGAGATTCTTTACTTCAAGGATCATAAAGCACCTCCTTTTAGCTTCGGGATCGCGGCGATCAGGCTCTTCGTATAGGCTTCCTTTGGACTGCGTAAAATCTCCTGCGCTGCCCCCATCTCCACGAGGCGCCCTTGATGCATGATGCCGATGCGATCCGCCAAAAAGCCTGCCATCGCGAGGTTATGCGTCACGATGATCTGGGATATGCCGTTTACGTCTCGCAGTTTTTTGAGTTCCTGCGCCACCTGAAGCTGAATGGTCGCATCCAGCGCGCTTGTAGGTTCGTCGCAGATTAAGATCTCTTGCTCTAAGAGCATTGCAAGTGCCAGTGCCATGCGCTGGTTCATGCCACCGCTGAGCGCGTACGGGCACTGTTTTAGGAGCTTTTCCGCATTCTTTAGATCCACCTTTGCAAAGGCCTCCGTCACGCGTTTTAGGAAGGCATCCTTATCGTATTTTCCATGACTCTTTAATGTCTCGATCAGCTGCTTGCCATAGGGTCTGATCGGGTTAAACGCAGCACCGGGACTCTGAAATACCACGCCCAGCTTTTGGCTGCAAAGAGCACGTCTTTTCTTTTCTGGTAACGCTAATACATCCGTCCCCTCCAGCTCCAGTGACCCAGAGCGGATCTTTACGTCCGGTGAGGAAATGAGTGCCTTCAGGACGGTACTTTTTCCGCTTCCGCTCTCTCCCGCGAGGCACAGGATCTCACCGCGTCGCAGCTCAAATGAAAGGTTCTCTACCGCCGTCTTCTCTCCATAGGCAATGTTTAGGGCAGACGCTTTGATCAATACTTCGTTTTTCATGCCTCTGTCCCCCTATCCAAAACATCCCGAACGCTATCTCCGAGCATATTGAAGATCATGACCGTAAGGATGGTTGCCATCGCCGGTGCAAGGACCGCCCAAGGCGCAAGCTGAACGTAGGCGCGAGACAAATTGATCATGCTGCCCCACTCTGCCTGCGGCTCCGTTACGCCAATGCCTAGAAACGATAGGCCCGCAATACCGATCATCATGACGCCGATCTGCGTTGCCGCATTGACCACCAAGGGACCAAGCATGTTTGGCAACAGCGTTGTCGTCATGATCCGAAGGGCACTGCATCCAGAGAGCCTTGCCGCCTGTACATAGGGCTCTTTTTTCAGGGCGAGTACCTGCGCCCTCGCAAGACGCGCATAAAGCGTCCAACCAGTAATGCCAAGGGCTAACATGGCATTGATCATTCCGCCGCCAAGGATTCCGGCAACTGCGATGGCAAGCACCATCTGCGGGAACGCCAGCATCACGTCTGCGAGGCGCATGATCACGCCATCGATCACTCCCCCAAACCAGCCCGCGATCAGTCCCAAAACCGAACCAACGAAGAAGGTAATCCCAACTAACGACACGGCGCTAAAGATCGAGGTTCTGGCACCCATGAGCACGCGCGAGCAAATGCATCTTCCATAGCGATCCGTTCCCATGGGGAACTGCGCACAGGGTGCATGATTCATGAATTCCGAAGAGGTGGTATAAGGATCATTTGGACAAAGAAGCGGCGCGACAATGCTCAGCAGGATCAAAAATCCCGCCAGTCCAAGAAAGATCCAAAGTCTTACGTATGCTTTTAAGGAATGGTAGTTTCTCTGCTTCATGCGCCTGCCCTACCTTTCCCGAAGTCTCGGATCGATCCAGTGATAGGTGACGTCCGTGATCAAATTGACAACGACGTAAATCGTCGAAGTTAGGAGTACAAAACCCTGGATCACGGGATAGTCACGATTACTGATCGCATCCATGGCGAGCTTTCCAAGCCCCGGCCAGCGAAAGATGGTTTCGATCACAACGCTTCCGCCTAGCAGCGTTCCTATGGAAAGACCAACGATGGTGAAGATCGTGATGGACGCGTTGTGCAGCACGTCCCAAAGCACGTAGATTTCTATTACGCCGCGCGCCCGCGCCCCCGCCACGAAAGGCTTGCAAAGCTGCTCCAAAAACTCCGCGCGGAACTGTCTGACAAACCTGCTCGTGATCGGGATCGATAACGCAAGACAAGGCAAAATCAGTCCCTTGAGGCTCTTATCCGCCACAACGGGAAGTAATCTTGCCTTGATGCAAAGATAGTACATTAACAAAACGGAGATCAGGAAATTCGGCAGGGAATTTCCTACAAAGCTCAAAAACCTGATCACGTGATCGACCCAGGAATTCTTTTTGACGGCCGTCAAAAAAGCAAGCGGGATCGAGACAAGGAGCGAGATCGCCATACTTGCCAGCATTAGGATCACCGTGTTCTTTAGGCCCTTCCAAAGCTTTTCCGTGACGGAAAAACCATCCTTATAGGACGTTCCAAGGTCCAGTCGCAGGGCATGAAGCGCCCAATCCCCGTACTGGACGAGGAATGGGCGGTTTAACCCCATGTTTTCTCTTGTTTTTTCCAAAACTTCCTCAGAAACCGCAACCCCCTGTGCCGAAAGCTTTTTGGAGGCTGCATCTCCTGGCGTCAAATACATTAAAAGAAAGGTCAGAAAACTGACTGCCAGCATGATCCACAAAAGATGGAGCATGCGCTTTCCTATGTATGTTCCCATGTTTGTCCCCTACTTTTTATCGGTATTGGCACCTATGCCGTAGAAATCGAACGGGCAGTTTTCAGCGATACCCGTAACGCCATTTGCGGTAACGGTCGTCTTATTGAACAGACCAACGTAACCAAATGCATTGTCGTCGATGGTCATCTGAACGATCTGGTTTGCCAGCTGTGCACGCTTGTTCACGTCGGTCTCGTACTGCAGCTGATTCAGCAAATCCTCACACTTCTGATTTGCGAAACCAGCGAGCGACCACTTGTTGTCCATGCGATAGAGCGCGTTACAGCAATAGTAAGGATCACCGGCCTTGTCTGCGATCATGCAGTAAAGCGCGATGTCATAATCACCGGTTGCGATATAGGTTGCATCGGGATCTTCCTCAACGGTAAGGACAGCCTTCACGCCGATCTCCTTCAACTGATCCTGCATCAAAACTGCGATGGAATCCAAAGAACGCGCTGCGTAGTAGCCAATATTGACGGTCAGCGTCTCACCGTCCTTTGCGTAGTATCCGTCAGAACCAAGTACGTAACCGTCCTGCTCCAGTAAGGCCTTTGCCTTTGCGGTATCTACGGCAGGCTTCTTAACCTGGCCATAAGGTGCGGAGGCACTAAAAGGTCCGACTGCGGGAGAAACCGTGCCGCCAAGGAACTTTGCGATCGCTTCTACGTCAACGGTCAGATTGATGGCCTGTCTTACCTTGTCGTCCATGCGATTCTTATTCAGAACGTAGAACTGAAGACGGGTTGCAGGGATCACTGTCAGGGTGTACTTGGAAGGATCTGCGGAATAGATCTCCTTTGCGGCAGCGGTCA
This sequence comes from Lachnospiraceae bacterium, assembly GCA_017400965.1. Lineage (GTDB taxonomy): Bacteria > Bacillota > Clostridia > Lachnospirales > Lachnospiraceae > Acetatifactor. Next base: position 91 of record JAFPRF010000034.1, on the reverse strand, counting down.
CGCTGGTATAACCATCAATGTCGCCTGCCTGCATGGCATTTAACTTGGTCTCGTCATCCTGCATGTAGTAGAATACGGCGCCGTCGAGCTT
>JAFPRF010000234.1 GCA_017400965.1 Lachnospiraceae bacterium | reverse complement strand
AGTCGGCGCTTTTGGAGGTCATGGAGGAGGGAAAGGTGACCGTGGACGGCGTGACGCATGCGCTTCCAGAGCCTTTCACGGTTATCGCGACGGAGAACCCTTATGGTTCCTCAGGTACGCAGCTTCTTCCGGAATCTCAGCTGGACCGTTTCTTGATCTGCCTGACCATGGGCTATCCCGATCACAAGGCAGCAGTGGAGATCCTGAAGGAGAGCGCAGGCAAGGGCCTGGCATTAGTGCAGCCCGTTCTGACGGGGGCTCGCCTTTTAGAGCTGCGCGAGCAGGCGAGAAACCTTCACGTATCGGACAACATTCATGAATACATCATCAACCTCACGGAGGAGACGAGACGCGATCCCAGGATCGCCCTTGGCGTCAGCCCAAGAGGAAGCATCGCGCTCCTTAAGATGGCGCGTTCCATGGCATTGATCCGCGGCGGGGAGTACGTGATTCCCGAAGATGTTTTGGCAGTCATTCCTGAGGTTTGGAGCCACAGAATTCATCTGAATGCCATGGCGCGTGCGGAAGGAACCAACATCCCGGGCCTTATCCGGGAGATTACGGAAAGGATTCGGGCAGTTTAATGAATTTAGCAAAGAAAAAGGGAAGCGTTCGCCTTTGGGGAGCCATTCGCTTTGGCTTGCTTCTTTCACTGGTTCTTTTGCTTTGGTGGTACTTTCGGACCTACGAGCTCTTTTTGATCCTGGTGATTTTGATCCTGCTTCCCTTCGCCAGCTTTTTGGCGATGCGGCGCTGCATGGATGGCTTCACGGCGCAGGTGCTGTTGCCGGGGGGTGGGATCGGTAAGGACCGCGCCATTGCCATGACGGTGCAGGTAAAGAGTCTTTGCAGATTCCTTGGCTTTGCGATGGACGTATGCTTCGCGGTGCGCAACGTCTTTACGGATTATGCGCAAGAGAAAAAGGAGCGCATTTGGGCAGGGCCAGGGATCAGCATCGTAGAGCAAAAGGAGCTGGTCAGCCATCACGTGGGCCGCGTAGAAGTAGAGGTTTCAAAGCTGGTCCTCTATGACTGGCTGGGGATCTGGGCCATCACGCAGGAGAAGAAGACGAGCGCCTGGGTGATCGTGGGGCCGGAGATCCTTGCGGCGGAGGATGACATTCAGATGGCCGTGGAGGACTTCCCTGACGAGAACGAAACGAAAAAACATGGCACGGACGTTAATCCTGACATTGAGATTCGTGAATACATTCCCGGAGACGACTTAAAGATGATCCACTGGAAGCTCACGGCGAAGACGGGACGCACCATGGTGCGCGAGAGGCTCGCCAGCGGCAGGGACAAGATCAACGTCCTTTTGGCGACGACGAAGGATCCGACGGAGAACGATGCGCTGATGGCATCGCTCCACGGACTGGGGCTTCTTCTGCTCGACAAGGGGTACCCGATAAGGCTTTGCTGGCTGGGGTACGGCGGAACGCTGACGGGAAGATATTTGGCAGAAGAAGGGGAATTTGTGAACGCTTTGGACGAGATCTTAAGCGTGAGCGGCATCAAGGATCCGGATAAGGCGCGTGGCGCCATGGAGACGGAATTCCCCGGAGAAAGCTATATTGTGGTGAAGCATGGAACATACAAGGGCAGATATATCCGGTAGAGCGAGCCGGTGGCGCAGAAAAAAGGAACCGCCCCAGGTAGAACTCACCGAAACCGGGAAAAAACAAAAATATGATGCTCTGGCGGCGCTGTCGAAGGCGCTGCTTGTTTTCATGGTTTCTTACGGGGCAGTGGGGGGCTTTTTAAACGCCTATTCCATCGAATTCAACCGCGTGCTCTGCATGGGCGGGATCTTGGGATTGTCCCTTCTTTTATCGTTTGTCTATGAGACCGAAAAGAAGTGGTTTACCAATCTTTGCGTGATCGGCATCTTTATCATCTACGCCTACATGGCGGTCAGCAGATTTTACGTCTTAAACAGCGGAACCTACGCCGTGATCAATGAAGTGTACGAGCAGGCGCAGGCCTACTTGGGCGTTGTCGGCGGCGGTCTCTATAATCTGCAGGTCGACGATTCGTACCTGACGATCACCTCCATCTCGCTCTTTATCGGCGTGGTGCTCGTGATCCTCATGGTGATCAGGCTTCAGTACAAGGCCAGTCTGATTCGTACGATCCTCATGACCTTCACGCTCTATCTGGTACCCATTTACTTCGAAAAAACGCCGGACACGTTTTGTCTGTTCTTACTGCTTTCCGGTTACGTCACGATCGGGATCCTGCAATGCGCAAAAGTGAAAAAGCATCTGTCGGCGCAGATCAAGCAGGCCCTGCCCATCGGCATTGCCATTGGCGGCGCGATCGTCCTGATCTTTGCAGTGCTGCTGCCGAAGATCCGATACCGCGCGATGGTGCCGAAAAACGCTGCGAAGGCCGCGACGGAGCAGGACGCGGCGCTCTTTGCACAGTACGGCGTCATGGCGCTGTTCATGAACAATTTCGCGGGCGGCGGCATCAACGAAGGTCAGCT
>JAFPRF010000233.1 GCA_017400965.1 Lachnospiraceae bacterium | reverse complement strand
TTGATCGAGGGAAAGTGCGAGATCGACATGGAGCTACGTTATCATGGTGATGAGCTGCTTTCCGTTACGGAAAAACCCGTGCTTTCGCGGGAGAACGTCACGGAGCTGGCCTATCACAAGTTTTTGAATCTGTACGATCTAAGCTATGCGCCGGGGCGGCATTATTTCATGGCGTCGCGCCGCACGCTGGGTGACATCGTTCCGTTAAAAGGCGCTGAGGCGTTTCGTGAGATGACGCCGGATGCGGTGGGATGTGTCGTGGTCATTGAGTGTCGGGGGGAGGAGCCAAAGCTCTTACTGCTGCGCGAGATGCGTTACGCCGCGGGACAATTTCTCTTGGGCGTTCCCGCCGGACTTTTAGACCCGGAGGATGCCAAGGCCGAGGAACCGGCCTTCCACGTGGCGGCAAAGCGCGAGCTCATGGAGGAGACAGGCATCGAATTTGGCCCGCAGGATACGATCAAGACGATCAACCCGTTTCTTTTTAGCACGCCTGGCATGACGGACGAGAGCAACGCCATGGTGCAGATCACGATCCGCAGGGAGAAGATGCCGGAGTTTTCCAAAGCCGGTAACGTCGGCGGAGAATGCATCGGCGGCTTTTGCCTCTACACGCAGGAGGAAGCAAGAGAGCTTCTCATGAAAGGCTCCGATGAGACGGGCGTATACTACAGCGTCTATACTTGGCTAGCATTTATGGCTTTTCTTTCAGGCTTTTGGAAATAGTACCAGTACTACCATCAGTGTCAGCGAACGCTGACAAAGGATGAAAGGGGATTAATCATGAATTTATCCTTGGTTTCAACGCAGGGCAGTCCGAAGAGTAAGATGCTCTATCATGAAGATGCTTCCAAGCTTCACGTGGGCACCTTGCCGACGCATGCCTGGTTTGTGCCCTTCGATGAAAAGAAGGTGGCAGAGGGAGCGGATCCCTTTGGCACAAAAGAGACCTCGACGCGCGTCGAGATGCTGAACGGAACCTGGAATTTCGCATATTATGACAGCGTCCTTGACCTGGAGGATGATTTTACTAAGCTTAAGTTCACCGATAAGATTCCCGTTCCTTCGAACTGGCAGCTACACGGGTATGACACGCCGCAGTACACGGCCATCAGCTACCCGATCACCTTTGACCCGCCGTTTGTTCCCGATGAGGATCCGGTGGGCATCTACCAGCGCTTTTACACCTACAATCCCGATGGCCTCGAGAGGATCCTGACCTTCGAGGGCGTGGACAGCTGCCTGTACCTTTTCGTCAACGGAAAGGCAGTCGGCTATACGCAGGTTTCCCATTGCTTTAGTGAATTCAACGTAACGCCATACCTCAAAAAGGGCCGCAACAGCATTGTCTGTGCCGTGCTCAAATGGTGCGACGGTACTTACTTAGAGGATCAGGATAAGATCCGCCTCTCCGGCATTTTCCGCGACGTGTACATGGTCTCCAGACCGGAAAGGCGCATCACGGATTATCGCCTGCATGCCAGCGCCAAGGGCGATTTCCATATCGCCGTCAAGGGCGCAGATGCCACCTTTACGCTCGCCAGTCCCTCAGGGAAGATTGTCCTGAAGGGAAAGCTGAAGGCAGGCGAACGGTTCGAAGCAAAGCTCGATAAGATCTGTACTTGGACGCCCGAAAAGCCGAAGCTCTACCGCCTGACGATCCAGTCTGAGGGCGAAGTGATCACCGATAAGGTTGGCTTCCGCAGCATCGAAGTCAGCTCCGGCGTCATCAAGATGAACGGCTCGCCCATCAAGTTCCGCGGCGTGAACCGTCATGATTCCTATCCCGATACGGGCTACTACGCGACCGAAAAGCAGATGCGCCGGGACCTTGAGCTTATGAAACAGCATAACATCAATGCGATCCGAAGCTCGCATTATCCCAACGCGCCTCTGTTCTATCGCCTCTGCGACGAGTATGGTTTTTACGTGATCGCGGAAGCGGACTTTGAATGTCACGGCTGCGCCGAGGTTTTCCAGAACATTCGCTGGACCCGCAAGGAAGGAAACGGCGGCATGGCGCTGATCGCAGTGGATCCCCAGTTTACGGATGCCATCGCGGATCGTTGTGAGCGCCTGATCACGCAGCATTACAACAGACCCTGCATTGTCATGTGGTCCCTCGGCAACGAGAGCGGTTGGGGCGAAAATCTGCTGAATGCCGCAAAGCTTGCAAAGAAATTAGACAAATCGCGTCTTCTCCACTATGAGAGCACGCATGCATTAGATGACACGCCCACGGCGATCCTCGACGTGGTTTCGAAGATGTTCCCTTCCGTGCAGGAAGTAAAGCGCTTCCTCATGGAGCGCAATGAGACAAGGCCTTTGGTGCTTTGCGAATACTGTCATGCACAGGGCAACGGCCCCGGAGACCTCGAGAATTATCGCAAGGTATTCTATTCCAACGAGCGCTACGCCGGCGGCTTTATCTGGGAGTGGTGCGACCATTCCGTGATCCTTGGAAAGACCGAGGACGGCCAGATCATGTTCGGTTACGGCGGAGACTTTGGCGAGCGGCATCATGACGGTAACGCTTGTCTGGACGGTCTGGTATCGCCGGATCGCATCCCGCATCCCGGCCTTAAGGAAGCAAAGCAGGTATACCGCCCCGTGCGCGTTACGCTGGGTGAGCAGGCGGGCGAAGTGATCTTCCGGAGCTTCCTTGCATTTGAGGATGCCAGCACACTCTTTGACTGTCAGTATGAGATCACCGATCATGGCCGCAAGATCGCAGAGGGGAAGCTCGAATATTCCATCGCCCCCATGGGGCAGCAACGCTACGTGATCCCCGAGCTAAAGCTCCTGAGCGGAAAAGAACTCGCCATCAGGTTCCTCTTTACGATGAAGGAGGAGACCCTTTGGTGCAAGAAGGGGCATGAGGTCTGCTTTGACCAGCTGATCCTCTCGGAATTTGAGCCTCATGAAAAGAGGAAGAACATTGGCGCGAAGTTAAGCCTTGAGCAGACGCCTCTTGAATATACGGTATCCGTAGGCGACGTTGTCTACGTACTGAGCCGCAGAAGCGGTGAGATCACCTCGATCAAGTGGCAGGAGAAGGAACTTTTGGATCAGCCGATCCGCCATAACTTCTTCCGCGCGCCGATCGACAACGACAACCTTAAGGATGAGTGGTACAAGGCGCATCTGCAGTCCTATGTTTCGAAGGTTTATGAGACCAGCGCAGAGCAAAAGGACGATGAGATCGCAATCAACATCAAGCACTCCTTCGGCTGGAGCATGTATCAGCCCTTCGCCAGAGCGGAGACCGAGATGCTCTTTGGTACGGACGGGTCGCTGCGCATCATCACGGATGGCGAGACTAGCAATAAGGTGACCTTCCTTCCGAGATTTGGCATCCGCCTCTTCCTCAAGAAGAGCTTTGACCACGTGCGTTACTTCGGCTTTGGCCCGGAAGAATCCTATATTGATAAGCGCAGAGCTTCCTGGCTGGGACTGTTCCAGGCCCGTGTTTCTGAGATGCACGTAGACTATATCAGACCGCAGGAGAATGGTTCCCACTACGGCTGTAAGTACTTAGAACTCAAGGGGAAGGAAGCGCGCGTTCGCTTTGAGGGCGCGAGACCATTTAGCTTCAACGTATCAGAGTATACGCAGGAGGAACTGACCGAGAAGAAGCACAATTACGAGCTTGAAAAGAGTGGTAGCACGGTGGTCTGTATCGATTCTGCCATGGCGGGCATCGGTTCGGCAAGTTGCGGACCTGCACTGTCCGATAAGTACAAGATCCCGCTTCCCGGCATCCATCTCGATGTCACCATTATTGTACGCTAGGGAATGTCGCACAGGAGAGACTAGAATATCATGCAAAGCTCGAAACGCAAGATCTTAAGCAATAAAATCTATTTGTATCTGACCGAGTTCTTCGCCGGCATGTCGGTGATGGCGGTCGAATTAGGGGCAAGCCGACTGCTTGCCCCGTATTTTAGCTCCTCGCAGATCGTATGGACTATCATCATCGGCACCATCATGATCGCCATGGCGCTGGGCAACATCTACGGCGGACGCGCGGCCGATAAAAATCCCGATCCCGATAAGCTGTACGGGCGGATCATCGTTGCCGCCATCTGGATCGCGTTGATCCCCGTGCTTGGGAAGTACGTCATCATCGGCATCTCGGCGGTGATGATCTTTTCGGTAAACCACATGTTCCTGATCTGGGCGGCGTTTGCGGCCTGCATGGTGGTCTTTGTATTTCCCTTATTTTTGCTTGGAACGGTGACACCCTCCCTCGTGAAATTCACCATCGATGACCTAGGGGACAGCGGAAAGACCGTGGGCATGCTGAATGCCTTTAACACCGTTGGCAGCATTATCGGAACCTTTGTGCCGACCTTTGTGACGATCCCGGCCGTCGGGACTTCGATCACCTTTCTGATCTTCGCGGGCATCCTGTTACTCCTTGCGATCCTGTACTTTGCGAGCCCCAGGGAGGGCGGAGAGAAGGCCCCGAAAAATCCGAAGAATACCGTAAAGGTCACCGCGGGGATCCTGATCTTTCTGGTTTGTTGTTTTTTTGGTAAGTCCGACAGCTTCGCCTTCTGGGAGTCGGATCTTACTTATGAAGGCGAATCCGTTTACAACTATCTGCAGGTGAGCGAGGACGAAAAGAGAGTGTATCTTTCGACGAACGTACTCTTTGGCGTCCAGTCCGTGTACGAAAAGGACGGAGAGCTCACGGGCATGTATTATGACTACGCGTTGGCAGCCCCTTACATGGCGGGAGTATGGCAAAAGAGAGAACTTGACGTCCTGATCCTCGGCATGGGTACTGGCACCTACGCAACCGAGTGCAAGCGCTATTTTGAAGAAAACAACTATGTAGATTTTCGCGGCATTAACGTCACCGGCGTGGAGATCGATGAGGACATCACGCGTCTTGCAAGAGACTACTTTCACCTCTCCGAGGACATTCCCGTGGTCACCTATGACGGGCGTGCTTACTTAAATGCCATCGATCAGACCTACGACGTCATCATGGTGGATGCCTATCAGGACATCACGATCCCGTTCCAGATGAGCAGCGTGGAGTTCTTTACGCTGGTAAAGGAACACTTAAAGCCGGACGGCGTCATGGTCGTGAACATGAACATGCGCGGTCAAAATGACGGCGAGGGGATCACCTTTGCGCTGTCCCAGACCATCAGCAAGGTCTTTCCAAACTGCTACCAGGTAAACGTACCTGGCACTTCCAACCGCGAGTTCTTCGCATCGGAGAACGAAGAGTTTTACGATCGGATGGTCAACATTGCGCTGAACGTTGACGTCAACCTGAAGCGCATCGATCACATGTCGAAAGTGATCATGAACATGACGCCCTATGAATTCGTTCTGGGACCAAACGGCGAGGACGATTACATGGTCATGACGGACGATAAGGCGCCGGTAGAGCTCCTTGGCATGAAGGTCATCGACGAGATGATCGCCCAGGAGATGAGCTACTACAAAGAAATCTATCAAAAGGACGGCCTGACGGGCCTTTTGAACGCATTTAGCAATTAACACATAAGAAAAATCGAAAGGAGGAGATTAGCATGAAACAGCGGAAAATGAATATTGCTATGACCCTCCTTGTTATTTTTTCGCTGATGATCCTCGTTATCGTCTACACCACGCGGCTGTTCCTTCGCATCTCCGTCTCGAACATCAATGAGGTGGGAGAGGATAAGGTGTCGGGTTTGGCCGTGATGCTGGAAAACTACCTTGACACGGCAAAGAGCGTGCTCTGGGTGACGGCGGACACCGTGGACAGCATGACGGAAAACGGTGACGATTCCGGAAGGATCCTGCGCTATCTGATCGAGGAGTCTAAGAATCAGGAGCAGCAGTTCGACGAAAACTACACGGGCCTGTACGGCTATATTCAGGGCAAATACCTGGACGGCGTTGGCTGGGTGCCGCCGGCAGATTATGATCCACTGACGAGAGATTGGTATCTGGCAGCGCAAAAAGCAGCAGGCGAGAGTACCATTGTTTCGCCATACGTGGACGCGCAGACGGGCGCCGTGATCATTTCCTTTAGCCGCCTTTTGTCTGACGGCGTGAGCGCCTTATCCCTCGACGTAACGATGAACGAGATTCAAAGCATTGTGCAGACCGTAAAGATCAAGGATCAGGGCTATAGCATGATCGTGAACGAGGATGGATTGATCATCGCGCATCAGGATTCCTCCTATAACGGAAAGAACGTCAGCAACCTCGGAGAGTATGGGGATTTCCTAAAGCACCTTCGCAGCGCGGACGGCGCAAGCTTCGAGACCGTGATCCGTGGAAAGAAATGCACGGCCTTTGTGGAGAACGTACTGGACCAGTGGCAGGCCGTGATCATCGTGCAAAATGACGAACTGTATAGCGACGTATGGTCGCAGCTGATCGTCAATATTTTGGTGTATCTGGTCAGCTTTGGCGTGATCTCGCTGGTTTGCATTCTTGCGTACCGCAGCGAGTGGAAGAATAATCGAAGACTTGAACAGCTCAAGATCAGTGAGCAGAAGCAGGAGTACGAGGCAAAGGTGTTGCGCCTTGAAAAAATCTCCGCAGACGCTGCGAATAAGGCGAAGGGCGATTTCCTCGCGGAGATGTCGCATGAGATCCGAACGCCCATCAATGCAGTTCTTGGCATGAATGAAATGATCCTGCGCGAGTCCAATGAAGAAAACGTGCGTCAGTATGCCGAGAACATCCAGGCTTCCGGTAAAACACTGCTTTCCATCGTGAACGACATCCTTGATTTCTCAAAGATCGAGGACGGTAAGATGGAGCTTGTTCCCGTGTCCTATGACCTCGCGGGACTGATCTTAAACCTCGTCAATTCCATTCAGGGGCGCGCCACGGCGAAGAACCTTGCGCTAGAGGTAGAGGTGGATGAGAACCTGCCTTCGATCCTACAGGGCGACGACGTGCGCATCACGCAGGTCATCATGAACCTGCTCACCAATGCCGTGAAATATACGGAGCAAGGCAAGATCGTCTTTTCCGTGCACCAGGGCGGCCGTTATAAGTCGGATGACTATGATTACGTGATCCTGGACGTTTGCGTAAGGGATACGGGCATTGGCATCAAGGAAGAGGATCGGGCGAAGCTCTTTGAATCCTTTGAACGCCTGGAGGAGAAACGCAATCGCAATATCGAAGGCACCGGCCTTGGCATGGCGATCGTCGTGAAGCTCCTTTCCATGATGGGCAGTGAGATCCACCTTGACAGCGTGTACGGCAAGGGCTCGGCCTTTTCCTTCCGCCTGCGCCA
>JAFPRF010000232.1 GCA_017400965.1 Lachnospiraceae bacterium | reverse complement strand
TCAACCTTTTTTTTGATGGCAGTTTCCGTGGCACTTCTTCTTTATTTTGCGGATCACGTGATCGATCACGCCACGCGCAGATTTCTCGTAGGCATCGGCGAACTGATCACGGTTTGGGTTGCACTGCGCGGTGCGAAATATATTGCCTTTACGGAAACAGAGCCCATCGCGCGTACCATATGGTATCTCTATTATGTTCCTGCAATGCTGATCCCTTTGCTCTCACTGTTCGCGGCGCTTTCCGTCGGACGCGAGCACTGGAACCTGCGTCCTTGGCTCACGCGCCTTTCCATCGGCATCACTTCCATTTTCATCCTACTATTTGCAACCAATGACCTTCACCAGTTGGCCTTTCATTTTCATCCCGGATTCGAAGGCTGGGACTCGGATTATGACAGAGGTCCCGTATTTCTTTTGGCTTATCTTTGGATTTTCTTGCTGGTTCTCGGAACGTTTTACATTCTGTATCATCGATGCAAGAACTCTTCCAGCCGACGACTCATTTGGATCCCGGCGCTTCCCACGGTGTTTGGCGCCACTTATCTCGCTCTCTATGCTTTTGGCCTTTGGCCTCGCATTGGCGGTCATTACTTCGGCGAATTTCCCGAGACGGTCTGCTTTATCACGGCTGGCATTTGGCTGAGCCTTCTTTGCGTAGGACTCATTCCCTCCAACGCGGAATATCGAAAGCTCTTTACACTGTCGGATCTTGGGGCGCAGATTGCGGATAAGGATTATCAAATCCTCTACAAAAGTTCCAATGCGACGGACCTAACCAGGGAACAAATGATGGCTGAGAAAAGCGTTTCTCTCAGCCCCAACACGAGACTTCATCGCAAGGAGGTTTCTGGCGGATATGTTTACTGGCAGGGAGATGAAACAGAACTCAATCGGATCAATGAAGAATTGCAAGAAGTAGGTGAAAGACTCGCAGAGGAATCTGAACTGCTGCGACTAGAAAACGAGTTAAAACAAAAACGCGCCCAGATTGAGACAAAGACCAAAACCTACGACGAACTAGCCGCAAGGGTTCTGCCACAGTCACAAAAGATTGCCATGTTAAGTGCAGGCGCAGTACAAACAACTGAAGAGTTTAACGCAAACATGAAGATGGTCTGCCTCTTGGCGACCTACGTCAAGCGCTACGCCAACCTCTTTCTGCTCGCTGCGGATCATAAGGAAATGGAGACAGGCGAGCTGTGGTTAGCCGTCTCAGAATCATTAAAATCCGTTCGTGAACTAGGTATTCCTGCGGATGGTAGCCACTCTGGACAGATCAATGTTTCTGCCTCTGAACTATTGGAGGCTTATGCCTTATTTGAGAAAGTATTGGAACAATCTCTTTCAAAACTTCAAGGATTACAGGTATGTATAGAAGGCAACGAGATGAGACTTGTTCTAGAGGGTGCAATGCAATCTTTTACCGTTGAGTCCCCTGCCACTTTGACGGAAGATGACGGGTCAGCTTATGTAAGCATCCCTTTGGGAAAGGCAGGTGAGCTCGCATGACGTCACTCCTTTCCCTTCCCGTACCAATACAAAATATCATTTGCTTCTGGGCACAGCTTGCATGCCTTGGCAGCATTGCAGATGAAATCCTGCTTTGGAGACAGCACCGTCACCGTGCTTTGCTTCGCGCTGCCCTTTACGCAACTCTGAGCTTTTTTATCGTTCATGTTTGCAGGGAAGGCACGCAGCTTCGCGTCTATGGTACTGCCACAGACTTTGCGCAAAAGCTATTACAGTGGCCCTTCCTGATTTACGTTTTATGCCTCCTAGTGGTTTCCGTCCTATGCATGATCAGTTATCGAGGTGTGTTCCTTTGGGGTAAAACGCACGTGACCTCCG